>JBIILL010000101.1:0-4106 GCA_044232665.1 Candidatus Planktophila sp.
GCGATCTAGGCGGACCTCACCGGTGGTGTGGTCGATCTCGTACTTGTTACGTGATCCCGCTGGGATTTCAACAACGACGTCGAAAATCATTTCAGACCGGCTCTCTACTTATTGGTGCAAGGGTTAATAGCAATGTAAAACTTGGGGTGAACGACGGGGCTCGAACCCGCGACATCCCGGACCACAACCGGGTGCTCTACCAGCTGAGCTACGTCCACCATGAAGTGCTAAGTCTACCCGCTGTTACGCGGTGGTTGGCCCCTCGTTTTGTGCGGAGATAAAGACTGCTTGGCGGTAGTAAGCCAACTCAGCGATTGAATCTTGAATATCTCCAAGGGCGCGGTGGTTACCTGTCTTTGCAGGGGCTGCAAAGTAAGCCTTGGGAAACCATCTGCGGGTTAATTCTTTTATCGATGACACATCAACTGTTCGGTAATGAAGGTAGTCATTGAGTAGTGGCATATCGCGAGCGATAAAGGATCTGTCCACACTTACTGAGTTTCCAGCCAAAGGAGATTTGCCGGGTTGGGTTGATGCACTTTCAAGATATGCGATGACCTTGGCTTCGGCCTCTTGAACTGAGATGCCGTTAGGGATCTGGGTAATCAAGCCAGAGGTCGTGTGCATCTGGGTGACGAACTCATTCATGCCGGCTAGCTGTTCTGCACTCGCCTTGATGACAACATCTACGCCTTCGCCGATGACATTTAGATCTGAGTCGGTGACTAGGACGGCAATTTCGACCAGGACATCCTTTTCCAGGGAGAGTCCGGTCATTTCGCAGTCGATCCAGATCAGATTCGCTTGTTCATTGGCCATGGGGGCAACCTTAGGGGGAAAGGGCTCTTTTCACCTTTTGTTAACCTTCTAGACACCTTTGGTCCATGTAATAAATCCCGAATATGGACAAGATTCGGTCCATGACATTGCTTGAAAACAAGTCGGGATCGATCCCTGCCCCACGCGAGATCACGACTCAGCCACGTCGCTCAGATCAAATCTTCCGCGCAGTTGTGACTATTGGTGGAATGACATCTTTAGTCATCCTTGGATTGATTGCACTGTTCTTGTCACTCAAGGGAATTAGCGTTTTGCGTGTTGAGAAGCTTTCTTTCTTAACTGAATCTAAGTGGGAAGTATTGCAAGATGCTGATGGCAAGATTGCTGAAAGTACTTTCGGACTTGGCGCAATGCTTATTGGAACATTCTTAACAGCCCTGATTGCCGTAATTGTTGGAGTACCTATCGCAGTCTTAAGTGCTTTGTATTTAACTTTCTATGCTCGTGGTCCGGTGAAGAAGATTCTAGTTTCTCTCATCGATCTTATGGCTGCCTTCCCATCACTTCTCTTTGGTTTTTGGGGCTTCATAGTCCTGATGAGCAGTGCGGAGTATTGGGCAAAACTACTCAATAAGTATTTGGGCTTTATTCCATTCTTTGATGTTCCCGCGCCAATCTTTGAGCGCTCACCATTTATTGCAGGCTTAGTTCTTGCAATTATGATTATTCCAATCGTTACTGCAATCTCTCGCGAAATCTTTGATCAAACACCATTAGATCGCGTGCAAGCTGCTTATGCATTAGGTGCCTCAAAACTTGCAATGATTCGCGCGGTTGTAATTCCTTACGGTCGCGGCGGAGTTGTTGGCGGAGCGATGCTTGGCCTTGGCCGCGCAATGGGTGAAACAGTTGCGGTTTACACAGTTCTTAACGTTGTTTATCAGATCAACTGGCAGGTTCTTTTCGGTGCTGGTGGAAACGTTGCTTCTCTTATTCTTTTGAAGTTTGGCGAAGCAGGTCCAGAAGAGGTAAATGCACTCATGGCAGCAGGACTTGTTCTATTCCTTCTTACTTTGACGGTAAACGCTATCTCTGACGTCTTAATCAATAAGTTTGGGAAAAAAGGACGATGACTCAAACCACTATTCCTTCACCTCAAAAGCCTTGGGGCACATCAATCGCGCAGCGATTGGCTACCGCTGGCATATTAGCTCTGGCCGCTGTTCTAGCAGGTGCGGCAATAGAGTTCACAGGATTTAGTGGCAAGCTAGGTTTTGCTGCAGCATACTTTTTCTTTGCAAGCCTTTTGATTTTTGTTCAGCAACTAAGGCTTCGTGATCTAGCAGCTGCAAAGGATTCACTGCTTAGCAGTTTTGCATTTCTTGCAATGACCATAACTTTGATTCCAATTGTCAGCATTGTTTCAACTGTTTTTCTTAAGGGCTACAAAGGAATCCACTTTGGGATGTTTACCAATGACATGACACAGGCATCTGTTAATGATCCTGTTACATCAGGTGGACTTCTACATGCACTAGTCGGAACCATCATTATGGTCGGCGTTGCGCTGATTGTTAGTTTCCCAATCGGACTTTTAACCGCACTTTACTTAACTGAGATTCGTGGAAATTTAGCGCGCCCAATTAAGTTTCTTGTTCAAGCAATGAGTGGTGTTCCATCAATCGTTGCCGGATTATTTATTCTTTCGATTTTGGTTATCCCAGTAACGCAAGAGTTAACTGGCTTGATGGGGTCGTTGGCATTGAGTATTTTGATGATTCCAACAATTGCGCGAACAGCAGAAGAAATGCTTCTTTTAATTCCAAATGATCTTCGTGAAGCTGGTGTAGCACTGGGTGCGACTCAGTGGCGCACCGTCTCTGGCGTGGTAGTTCCTGCAGCCAAGAGTGGTTTGGTTACTGCGGTAATCCTTGGAATTGCTCGCATCATCGGAGAGACTGCTCCAATTCTTCTTGTTTCAGGTGGAGCAGATGCGCTTAACTTCAATCCTGCTTCAGGCCCAATGGGCTCGCTACCGTTTTATATTTGGAAAGCATTCCTCACAGGTGGAACAGAAGAGGCTTACGCAAGAGCGTGGGGCGGAATGCTCATCCTGCTCATCCTGATTATGGTTTTATTCGGACTTGCCCGGTACTTAAGCGGTAGAAAGGTAGTTTGAGATGACACCAACTGGAAATTCAAACAACGAAAACATGGAGAAAAAAATGCAGACAACGACGCCCTCATCTCTTGCATCAGTTGCAGGCAATCGTGAGCAACGAGTCCCAGGGACAAACCTTCTCGGCACGGGTCTTGAGACTCGTGGAGTTCACGCATGGTTTGGTACTAAGCATGTGCTTTCAGATGTTTCGTTGGACTTTGCTGCCGGTACCGTCACCGCGCTAATCGGACCTTCAGGCTGCGGAAAGTCAACGTACTTGCGCACACTTAACCGTATGCACGAGTTTATTCCAACGGCTGCACTTGCCGGTGAAGTTCTACTAGATGGCAAAGATATCTATGCACCAGGAACAGATGTAACAAAGATTCGTTTGCGCGTTGGCATGGTTTTCCAGAAGCCAAACCCATTCCCATCTATGACCATCGGTGAGAATGTTTTGTCTGGACTAAAGCTTGCTCAACTAAAGAAGAGCAATACAGATGAGCTGCTCGAGTCATGCCTTGTGCGTGCTGGTCTTTGGACTGAGGTTAAGGATCGCCTTGGCGAGCACGGCGGGGCGTTGTCTGGTGGACAGCAACAGCGTTTGTGTATTGCTCGCGCATTGGCTGTTGAGCCGCAGGTTCTGTTGATGGATGAGCCTTGCTCTGCCCTTGACCCAGGATCAACATTTAGAATTGAACAGACAATTTCAGAGTTGGCTAAGTCAATGACAATCGTCATTGTGACTCACAATATGCAGCAAGCTGCTCGCGTTGCCGACTACACAGCCTTCTTCCTATCTGACGGTGGCCCAGGAGTCATGGTTGAGACCGCTCCTACGAGCAAAATCTTCTCTTCACCAACAGATAAGCGCACTGAGGATTACGTAACAGGACGTTTCGGATAACACCTGTTGTTCACCTAAGGTAAGGGATTTGTTAACTTAGTTCTTGCCTAAATGTAACTCTGGCTCATTACTTTCGTAGATGTAAAGGCTTTACCCTCCTACGAAAGGTATTCAATGAAGTTTTCAATGAAGGCAAAAGCATTTGCTGTTGCCGCAGTAATCGCAGTTTCATCTGCACAACCAGCACACGCTGTTGATCTAGCGGGCTCAGGTGCATCATTTGTGGTTCCTCTAGTAGAGGCTTGCAAGGCAGGCTTT
>JBIILL010000102.1:0-4004 GCA_044232665.1 Candidatus Planktophila sp.
ACTTAATAATTGCGTCACCCTCAGCAAGATCTGTGAGTGCAAATTTGTGTCCAAGAGGAAGCGCGTGATTTAACACCGCAGTGCTCTCAGTTCCCTCTTTCACGGAACGACCGTGAATTGTTCCTGGTTGCAGATCTGTCATTGCAACAGCGACATTGTCACCATCGTGATGGAGCAGAAACTGCGGTGGAGTTATTGCCATTTCTACACACGCCTTTCTTCGCCTATAAATGGGTAGTGGTCTGACCTCTTGCCGGAGTCTAGGTTAGATGAGCGTGTTTCGTCTAGCCCCCTGCCCAAATTTCTTGCAGTGGTCTAACCTGTTGCCATGAAAAGAGAGCTTCGTTACGGGATTATCGGCGCGGGCAGCATGGGCCGCGAGCACATCGAGAACATCAAGGTCATGGGCGGGGCGGTCGTCACCGCTCTGAGCGACCCACATGTGCCCTCCCAAGAAGCAGCCCTTGCCATGGCACCTGGCGCAAAGGTCTTTACCGATCACCGAGCGCTCTTGGACTCAGGTTTGGTCGATGCAGTTGTTATTGCAACTCCCAATGACACACATGCGGCAGTTTTAAAGGATGCTCTTGCAACAGATTTAGCAGTCTTTGTTGAAAAGCCTTTGGCCACAACAGTTGAGGATTTGAAATCAATTCTTACGTGGGATGACAAGCGAAGTGCCATGACATGGATGGGTCTTGAATATCGATTCATGCCTCCTGTTGCCGAAGCTATCGCTCGCGCCCAGGAAGGAGATGCCGGAAAGATTCACCAAGTTTCAATCCGCGAGCACCGTGAGCCTTTTTATCCAAAAGTAGATAACTGGAATCGCTTTGCAGATCGCACCGGTGGCACATTGGTTGAAAAGTGTTGTCACTACTTCAACTTGATGGACATTGTCATTGGTGAACAACCAATTCGGGTTTTTGCATCAGGTGGGCAAAGTGTTAATCACCTTGATGAAAAATATGATGGTAAGCAAGCAAACATGTTAGATAACGCTTATGTTGTTTTGGAGTATGCAAACGGTGCACGTGGAATGTTAGATCTGTGTATGTTTGGCGAAGGATCATTTGATAAGGAGATCCTGACAATAGTTGGGGATGAAGGAAAGATTGAATCATTTTTGCCATCACAGGTCGTGCGCGCATCGCGTCGTGAATCAATAGGTAAACTTTCAGGATGGGCGCGTGGTGCTAGTCGTGCGCGTGGTAGCGAGCAAAAAATTGTCCACAACTACGATGTTAAATACATGGGCCACCACTATGGGGCTTCTTATATTGAACATACAAAATTCAGAGACGCTATTTTAAATTCAACTCCGGCCGAAGTTTCACTTAGAGATGGAGTAATGAGCGTTGTAACAGGCCTTGCTGCTCATAAGAGCATTAATGAAGGCCGAGTTGTTGAGATAAAAGAGCTCTGGGGCTAATGCATAAAGTCATCCTTGATACCGATATCGGTACGGATGTGGATGATGCCCTCGCACTGGCAGTTCTTTTGGGATCAAATGAGGTTGATTTACTAGGTATTACAACGGTTTATGGTGATACCAAACTTCGCTCAAAAATTGCGATGCATATATGTGAATTGGTTAATAGAGATGTACAAACCTTCGTAGGTGAGAGCCAACCAATCTCTGGGCGTGAAGTATGGATGTCAGGTTCTGAAGGAAAAAACTACAAGAATTTAGAATCCTTTAAACCCGAATCAAAAAGCGCAATTGAATACCTTGTTCAAACAATTGACGCAAACCCTCATGCAATTGAAATTATTGCAACCGGACCACTAACAAATATTGCAAGTGCGATTAATGCATCACCTGATTTCGTAAAAAACGTGAAGAGGCTGTGGATTATGGGTGGAGACTTCACCCAGTCAAAAGTTGAACATAATTTCAAATGTGACACCCCTGCAGCAAAGATTGTTCTTGAATCACAAATTCCTATCTCAATTCTTGATTTACCCAACTCCCAGAAAACCATCATTCGAATGCCAGAAATAGACCGCGTTAAGGATGCTCCAAAGCTAGGGCCACTTCTCTACTCAGAAATCATGAGTTGGATCCAGCCAAGAAATCAAGATTGGACTATCCCACATGATCCAATAGCTGCACTTGCCATGATTGCACCAGAATATTTCGATGCCTCACCGAAAGGTCAGGTGAGCATTGATGATGATGGAAAAAGCTTTTGGAATGAATCACCATCTGGAAATGTCACGCTACTAGCACCAAATGATCCGGAAAAAGCTGTGGAAAGAATGTTAGAACTAATTACCAACTGTTCCAGGGCTTAGCGTGAGTATCAACGATTTCAGCTAGTTGCTGTAATCGTGGAATAGAGACATCGCGAAGAGCTTTAGGAATATCAGGTGAACCCACGATATCTGCCCAGACTGCGCGTCCTGCAAGGAATCCACTTGCTCCACCCATTGCACAGGCCTTGACGGCGTCATTGAAGAATGGTTGTTTCACGCCGTTTGAAAGTACTACCCAAGGCGATCCAATAGCTTCTGAAATTCTTTCCGCATTCTTCGTCACTAAATTCAAGTCGCCTTCACCATGAAAAGGGACTTCTGCCTTGTAAAGATCAGGCTTCCATGCAGCAGCCTCACGTGCGGCAATAATCAATTCTTCCTCGCGATTAAAACTTCTTGAAGAATCTGTTGGTGGCTTTACGATGATTTCAATGATTGAAGGTAGTCCTGAAACTTCGCATAGCTTGTTGAAATCTTCCACGAGTTTTGCACGCACATCTGGGGATTCATCGTTGCGCCACAAAACTAAGAACTTTAATCCGACGCTACCTATGTCTCGCATACGCATTGGATCCACATCTGGATCTACTGCTGTATCTGTTGCTGCGCCTCCCGCAGGACCAACCAATAAATCTGCTGCAGCAATCAGACCACACCCTCCTTGTAGAGCTTTTTGATCAATAATTGCATCAATCCCAAACTCTTGATCAACTAATAATGCTGATGCAAATGGAGAAAGTTCTCGAGCAACATCTACTTTAAACTGAGTTAATTGTGAATCTGGAACTGGCGTGCTCTGATGAGGTGCAAACATTCCACGAAGTGCTTCACGTTGGTCGACGGCGACCATGGCTAGTGCACCTGAAGGACGAGCTAATTTCGTAAGTGGCTTTCTCATCGTTGTGCCTCCAGATATGCATTGAGTTCGGTTGTAGTTGGAATCTTTGATTGTGCGTCTAATCCAAGACATGAAAGTGCTGCAACAGCATTAGCTCGACACATTGCCTCTTGCAATGGAAAGCCTTGAATTATCTGTGCGACAAGTGCTCCGTGGAAAACATCTCCTGCCCCCAAAGTGCCTTTTACATCGACCTTAAATCCTGATGCAGAAACTAAACCTGTGTCTGGTGAGAAACCTGAGCTGCCTGCTGAACCTTGTGTGGCAACAACGGTGTTACCGGCTTTCATAGAATCATTTTCCAGAGCGACTCCAAGATCTACCCCCGGATAGCGCAAAGCCATTTGACGATCTGTAGGAACAAACAAATCAACAGTAATAGGATCAAATTTTTCAACGCCATATCCAGCATCAAATGAGATCAGTGGACCGTGTCCACGAGATACTCCAAGTTCAGCAAGACGATTTACGCCAACATGATCGACATGTATCCACGCAGCTTCAGAGACTAGCTTCTTCGCTGCCGCATTTACCGGTGCTTGATTCATTGGTTGGCGAGTGTTAATGGCTCTAGTGCTTCGTTCTAGCGACGAAACAATCACACTTCCGGCAGTAGCTGAATCTCCCATTGAAATACCTGAAGTGTCCACTCCTTCTTTTTCGAAAATGCGCAAGACTTCTCTTCCATCTGGGTCATCGCCAATTGTTCCAATGATTGCTGTCTTGATACCAAGGCGGCTTAGGGCAACCGCAGCAACGGCAGCCGGTCCGCCGCCTCCACGGACAATCTCATGAGCAATAACTCGTTCATCTTCTGATGGATATCGATCCACGAGTGCAACAGTGT
>JBIILL010000103.1:0-4000 GCA_044232665.1 Candidatus Planktophila sp.
GTGTCGCTGTGGTCATTTCGCTATTCTCTCACCCAATTGCTATTCTTTCCGAACACTTAGTCCGGGTGGCGGAATTGGCAGACGCGCTAGCTTGAGGTGTTAGTTCCCGTAAGGGATTAGGGGTTCAAGTCCCCTCTCGGACACATGAATATAGATGACGCCTTGTTGCTCATCCGTGAAATCCCTGATTACCCACAACCGGGAATCAGATTTCAGGACATCACTCCACTTCTGGCACATGGAGAAGCATTCATTGCCACTACCGAAAAGTTTGCAAGTTTTGCAGACTCCTCAACTCTTGTTGCAGGAATCGAAGCACGAGGTTTCATTTTCGCTTCAGCGGTAGCTAATCAACTACACAGTGGTTTCATACCAATTCGTAAAGCTGGAAAACTTCCGCACCTCACAATTTCAGAGTCCTATGGACTTGAATATGGCGTTGATACCTTAGAAGTGCACATTGACGCAGTGCCAAAAGGGGCGAAGGTTTTATTGATTGATGACGTGCTTGCTACAGGTGGAACGATCGGTGCAGCAATCGAGTTAATGCATCGACTCGGGGCCCAAGTTACCCATGTCTTAGCTTTGATCGAGATTGAAGGATTACCCGGAAGGGCAAGACTTGCGGAGAAGTATCCAAATATTCCAGTCACATCCTTGGTAGTTTCCTAGAGGTGCGCATCCTTCAAATTCAAGGACTTAGAGCGCTAGCTGCTCTCCTTGTAACAATCTTTCATGCCAGGTTACTGCCGGGTGGCTTTATTGGCGTTGACATATTTTATGTGATCTCTGGATACCTAATCACAGGTCTCATCCTGCGCGAGATAGAAAATACAGGCAGATTAGATCTGCAAACCTTTTACCAGCGACGTATTAAGCGCTTACTCCCAACCTCAGTATTCGTACTCTTTGTAACAGCGATAGTTGGATTGTTTGTACTCCCAGTTATTGCGCGCGATTCATTAGGCCGGGATCTTTTCGCAGCTGCCGCCTATATTTCCAACTACCTCTTTGCCTGGTGGGAGAATGATTATCAGAACCTAGATGCAACGCCTTCTCCATTTATCCATTACTGGTCACTTGCTGTAGAAGAACAGTTCTACGTTGTTTGGCCAATATTTATTCTGTTTCTCTCTCGCTACGGCAAGCGAGCAATCTTCCGCGGAATCGCAGTAACAACACTTCTCTCCTTACTTTTATCGATTTACCAAACACAGACATCTCCCATCTGGGCTTTTTACTCTCTCCCAACTAGAGCTTGGGAACTTGGATTCGGCGCATTGCTTCTTTTCGTTCCCGACACCTTCTGGAAAAATAGATTCATCCCATGGTTCGGAGTTATCGGAATCGTTGTAGCAAGTTTTAGATTTGATGAAAAAACCGCTTTCCCAGGCATTAATGCGTTGCTGCCGGTTGTTTCTACCGCCGTACTTATCGGATCGATCTCCATCTGGCCTCGGGCGTTTAACGATCTGAGCAACAACCGAATATCTCAGTGGCTAGGTGCTATTTCATACCCGCTATATCTATGGCATTGGCCAGCATTGGTCTTGCCGAGCAGCGCACTAGGTCGTCCATTGCGTATTCGGGAACGAATTTTCTGCATCATCCTCACGATAGTTTTGGCTCACTTCACAAGTAAATACATTGAACAACCTTTACGACATAAGAAAATCTCCGGCAAGAAGATTTATCTGTTTTTTGCTGGTACGACCATAATCTCACTAGTTGCTGGCTTAGTTATTTCATCTACCTCGACTTCCATAATCAGCGTTAAAGGCACCAACTACAAATTCAATCTTGTTGATGTAATCCAGAAACCAGCGGTTTATGGTGATAACTGTCATTCAAATTATGGTGAGACGGAGTCTGGTGAGTGCACCTATGGAGATCTGAACTCCGCAACGACGATAGTTCTATATGGCGATTCACATGCGGCGCAATGGTTTCCGACGCTGCTACAACTGGCGAATGAAAGAGGGTTTAAACTCGTTTCACTTACTAAATCGGCTTGCCCATCTGTAGATGTCCCGCGAGCCGATCAAGGCGCTTATAAGAATATTCACTGCGAAAAGTGGCGTGACAAATCAGTCGCACGGATCAAACAGATTCGTCCAGCTGCGGTCATATTGAGTAATTATCAGCACTTCACTCCCCCTAGTGGTTACTCAGATGAAAATAAATGGTGGACAGATGGACAAAAACGATTGCTATCTTCCCTACGAGGATCTTCCGATCACTTGATCTACATCAGTGACACACCAAGGCCGTTACGAGATATTCCTAATTGCTTGGCCTCTAGCGATGTCAACAGTTGCAACACCACCCAGATAACACCGGTGAAGATAATCCGAGGCTTTAAAATCATTGATCCTGCACCATGGTTGTGTACAAAATTATGCCCTGCAATTCAAGACGGCTATGTCGTCTATCGTGATGCATCACATATTTCTGTTTCTGCAGCATTGGCCCTAAAGCCACAACTTGAAGCTGCTTTGGTTGCTAAGGGGCTATTTTCCTAGAGCTATGGCAAGATGCGTTCTATGGCCGAGTTAATTTATTACTGTGGAACTATGGACAGTGGCAAGTCAACTCTTGCACTCCAAACAGCCCATAACCACCAAAGTCGTGGTCGCACTGGATTGATTTTCACTAACAATGACCGAGCCGGAATAGGAATCATTTCTAGTCGTCTCGGTCTTTCAAGTCCTGCAATAGAAGTAACTCCCGTCATGGATCTACATAAATTAGTAGTAGATCAGCTCTCCATGGGTGAGCGCATCGATTACATAATTTGCGATGAAGCTCAATTCTATGAAAGCGAGCAGATCGATCAACTCGCGCGAATAGTCGATGGGTTGAGTATCGACGTCTTTGCTTTTGGAATTTTGGCTGATTTTCGTACCAAGCTTTTCCCTGGTTCTGCCCGGCTCGTTGAACTGGCAGATCGTGTGAATACTCTTCAAGTAGAGGCTTTGTGTTGGTGTGGATCGCGCGCCACACACAATGCACGAACAGTAGGTGGTGTTATGGTCGTGGAAGGTGAACAAGTAGTTGTGGGAGATGTGTCGACAGGCGCTGATGTTGCTTATGAAGTATTGTGCCGCCGTCACCATATGCGTCAGGTAACTGCGCGCGTTTCCGGTGCAGCACACACATCTTCAATCCCCCTACCGTTCAAGGAGTAACAATGAAATCTCGTGGCTACGCAGCTCTATCTGCTGGTTCAACACTCGTAAGCCATGAGTTTGATCGTCGAGATCTCGGTGCTCATGATGTTGCACTTGATATTTCATACTCCGGAATCTGCCACAGCGATATTCACCAGGTGGCCGAAGAATGGGGTCCAGCAATTTTCC
Organism: Candidatus Planktophila sp.; assembly: GCA_044232665.1. Taxonomy (GTDB): domain Bacteria; phylum Actinomycetota; class Actinomycetes; order Nanopelagicales; family Nanopelagicaceae; genus Planktophila. The sequence goes on from JBIILL010000103.1 coordinate 3,360, forward strand.
CTATGGTTCCGGGCCATGAGATCGCGGGAATCGTAACCTCAATCGGTGCTTCCGTAACAAAGTTTTCAGTTGGAGACAAAATTGGTGTGGGCGTCTTTGTAGATTCATGTCGCACATGCACCAGCTGTATTCAAGGTTTGCAGCAGTACTGTGTAGAAGGAATGACCGGAACATATAACGGCCTAGAGCGCGACGGAAAAACTGTTGCACTCGGTGGTTATTCGAATAACTTTGTTATCAATCAAGATTACGCGGTCAATATTCCAGATAATCTCCCTCTGGAAGGCGTAGCGCCTTTGCTCTGCGCTGGAATCACTTTGTACTCCCCCATCAAGCACTGGAAAGTTGGGCCAGGAATGAAAGTGGCTGTCATGGGCCTTGGTGGATTGGGACACATGGGAGTTAAGTTCGCAGTAGCCATGGGTGCTGAAGTAACCGTCTTGTCGCACTCCTCATCGAAGCAGGCAGATGCCCTAGCCATGGGTGCTCACCACTTTGTTTCAACTAAAGACGCTAGCGCGCTAGTTCCGCTTGTTAAGTCATTTGATTTGATTCTCAACACCGTGAGTGCTGAATTAGAAATTGGCGACTACCTTAATTTGCTGAGACTGGACGGGACACTGGTGGTTATTGGACTACCG
>JBIILL010000030.1:0-11800 GCA_044232665.1 Candidatus Planktophila sp.
GCGATGAAGAATCTTCAAACTGGAGAAATCTATGTTGATAACAACAGAGGTAACTACGTCCTTGAAGGATCACCCGAGACAATTTTGACACCAGGATGGCGAGCTCCCGTTTGGTTTGAAAACTACACAAAGTTAGTAACCGATGAGCGAGTGAGAACCCCACTCATTAAGGTCTTTATTTGGACGGTTATTTTCGCGGCATTAACAGTTTTAAGCACCTTCGCCTTCGGTCTCTTGCTGGCACTTGCACTTAACCGAAAGATGCGTGGGCGACGCATCTACCGCTCTATTTTGATCTTGCCATATGCAATGCCGAGCATCATGAGTATTTTGATTTGGGCAGGAATGTTTAATACTGAATTTGGTGCCATCAATAATCTTTTGAATACGGATATTGCATGGTTCTCGAGTCCTAACTTCGCTCGAGCTGCAGTACTACTAGTAAATCTATGGTTAGGTTTTCCCTATTTCTATTTGATCTGCTCTGGTTCTTTGCAAGCAATTCCATCCGAACTCCAAGAGGCGGCAGCAATTGATGGTGCAAACCCGCGTCAAGTCTTTAGAAGTATTACCCTCCCATTGCTTTTGCAGATTCTGTCACCACTTCTGATTGCATCGTTTGCATTTAATTTTAATAATTTCAATTTAATTTATCTCTTAACAGGCGGTGGTCCAAGAAATACCTTGGATGGTGAAATTGCCGGAGCAACAGATATTTTGATCAGCTACACCTACCAAATTGCATTTGGTCGAAATATCCTTGACTTCGGTCTTGCTAGTGCAATTTCAGTCTTGATTTTCTTTCTTGTAGCTTCAATTTCCTTCTACGGTTTGCGTAAATCAAAAGTAATGGAGACCTTCGGATGACAAAATGGCTGAGAGAGAATCTATGGCGTCACGCCTTCGCAATAATGATGTGTATTTTTGCACTGTTCCCGCTTTATCTAGTTGTGCTCTCCTCGTTTAACCCAACCGGAAGCCTTAACCTAACTTCATTCCTGCCACGTGAGATTTCTTTTGAAAACTACAAAATGCTTTTTTCTTCGCCTAAAATCCCATTTTTGTCATGGGTGAAAAACTCATTGATTATCGCTTCAGTAGTTGCGATTAGCTCAGTGGTAATCGGTGCTGCTTCAGCTTTCGCATTTAGCCGATTGAAGTTCAAGGGTAAGAAGTTCGGTATTCAATTACTACTTCTTGTTCAGATGTTCCCTTCTATTTTGGCACTTTCAGCTGTGTACGTGATCATGGAACGCGTGTATTCATTCGCGCCAGGAATTGGTCTTGGTACCCAAGCAGGCTTGATTCTTGTCTATCTGGGCGGATCAATGGGCGTCAACATCTGGCTGTTAAAGGGTTTTGTTGATTCAATCCCTGCAGAACTTGATGAAGCAGCAAAGATCGACGGCGCTAGTCCTGTTCAAACCTATTGGTTGATTTTCATTCCACTAGCAACTCCAGTTCTTGCCGTTGTTTGCTTGCTGAGCTTTATTGGCACATTCAATGAGTTTATTGTTGCTCGTTTGTTCTTGGTGGAAATGAGTGGACGAACTGTTGCAGTTGGTTTGCAACAGTTTATCGGTGGACAATATGCAAGTAACTGGGGTGCTTTTGCCGCTGGTTCAATACTTGCGTCAATTCCGATCGTCATTATCTTCTTGTCACTTCAGAAATACATCGTGAATGGTCTTACCGCCGGATCTGTAAAGGGATAACGGTGAAACGCAAGATAACACTTGCTCTTTTTGTTGTGGTGTTTCTTTCACTATCGACGATCTCATTTGGTGCAAATGTAAATTCACCAAAAGTAGGACTTTCACAAGATCTAATCTATTTTGTCATGCCCGATAGATATAAAGATGGAGATAAGAAGAATAACGATAATGGTGGTTTCAATACATCACTTACAGCTTTCTACCATGGTGGAGATCTCAAGGGCTTAACCGGAACATGTGAACCGGGCGATGATGGCTTGGCTCGAATCAAATCTTTAGGCTTTACAGCGGTCTGGCTTACGCCAGTTGTAAAACAGCAAGAAGCTATTGGTAGTGGATCTGGCTACCACGGATATTGGGGAGTTGATTTTCTCAATGTTGATCCACACTTGGGAACAAATGCTGACATGCTTGAGTTTTCTAATTGTGCCAAGAAATTAGGCTTGAAAGTAATTTTAGATGTTGTTACTAACCACACTGGCGATGTCATTAAATATCTAGGGAATGAAGCATACATTCCAGTCGAATCCAAGAATCTGAAGAATCCTGCATGGCTCAATGATCTGAGCAATTATCACAATGTGGGAGATGTGGGCAGCTGCTGGGGAAATGGCAATTGCACCAAACTTGGTGATTTTTATGGACTCGATGATCTTGCCACAGAAAAACCTGTCGTTTACAAGGGTTGGGCAGATGTCTATGGAAAATGGATATCCAAATACGGAATCTCTGGATTTAGAGTAGATACAGCGCGGCATGTGGATGACAAGTTCTTTAAGAATTGGTCTCCGTTAATTAACGCGACCGCAACTAAAGCTAATATCAAAGACTTTACGATCTTCGGCGAAGTTTTCGATTACAGCCCCTTTAACTTAATGACATACGTACGACAGAACAGAATTCAAACTCTTTTAGATTTCCCATTTCAAGCAAAAGCTACAGAGTATGCATCAGGATACTCCAATGCACAAACCTTGACAGCTCTTTTTGAAAATGATGATTACTACACAAGTCCGCAGTCATCAGCAAGCAATTTAGTAACATTTCTTGGAAATCATGATGTTGGTCGAGTTGGCTACATCATTGCCAATAAACGACTTCAACCAGCAGATCAGTTATTACCTAGAACCAATTTAGCTAACGCCTTGATGTATTTCTCACGTGGCATTCCGGTTGTTTATTACGGAGACGAAGTCGGAATGACGGGTTCGAATTCGGGTAAAGATCAGTTTGCTCGACAAGATATGTTTCCAACCGATATCGAACTTTGGAAAAATGAAATTCGCGTTGGAGGATCACCAATTGGAAATGGTGATGCATTTTCAGTCACAAGCAAGAGCCCGGTTGCTAATTACTTGATCAAGTTAGCTGAAATTCGTAAAAATAATCCAGCTTTAGCAAACGGTCCGATGCTTGAGAGATATTCAAAGTACGGCATATTTGTAATTTCAAAGAAAGATGTTGTAGAAAATAGAGAGTACTTAGTTGCCCTTAATAACTCCGATACTGATGAGATTGTGGAAGTTACTACCGCTACGTCGGGTGGGGAATGGACACAAATCCTTGGTGTAACTGATGTAACAATGGATCAAAACAAGGTTAGATTTAAGATACCTGCTCTATCTACGATTGTTTTAAAGGCCAATGGCACTATCAATCAATTTGCCACAAAGTTTACGAAACTAAGCACTTCAATGGATGACTTAACAGGCTTCTATAAGGTTAAGGCCGGCCTAAGTTCCAAGGACTTTTTATCAGTAGAGTTTTTTGCAAGAAATGTGGGAAGCTCAAAGTGGATCACTCAAGGAGTCGATACGGGATCGCCCTACTCAATTTTTCTTGATCCGCTAGATTTTCCAAAAAAGAAAATTGAAGTAAGAGCTGTTGCACGAAATTCGAAAGGAGAGAACTTTGTCTTACCAATCACTAAACTCACATTTACCTCACCATGATGGTAGCTCGCTGTATGTAAGTGAGAGCGCTCCAAGTATTGGTGACACCATAACTTTAAAGGTTCGAGTACCTAATTCGTATCACTTTGAAAAAGGATTTATTCGTGTTTATGAGGATGGTGAACCACGTAGCTACGAGCTAAAAGCGGGCAAGAAAAACAATGTTGAATGTTGGTATGAAGTAAAAATCTTGGTAGTCAATATTCATACCGTTTATCGTTTTGTATTTGTTGCTAAAGATAAGTACGACTGGCTCAATGCATTTGGTTTAAGTAGTCACGATGTTCACAGTAACAATGACTTTCAGATTGTTGCCGTGCCAGCTAATCCAGAGTGGATTAAGTCTTCTGTCTTCTATCAAGTATTTCCTGATCGTTTTGCAAAGTCTGGGAAAAATTACAAAATACCTGATTGGGCGCATCCCCGCGAATGGAACGAGTTACCACGCGGACGGAGCAAATTTACCGGCACCGAACTCTATGGTGGCGATTTACTTGGTGTCGAACAGCATTTAGATCACATTAATGATTTAGGAGTTAATGGAATCTATTTCACTCCATTTTTCTCGGCTCGTTCAAACCATCGATATGACGCAAGCAGCTTTGACGAAGTTGATCCAATACTAGGTGGCAATGAGGCATTATTTTCATTGGTAAAGAAATCAAACAAACTTGGTATTCGGATAATGGGCGATCTAACTTCAAATCATTGTGGAGCTGGACATCCTTGGTTAGCAAAGGCAAAGAAGAATAAGAAGTCTAAAGAGCGCTCATATTTTTACTGGGATAAATCAGTTAAGCATGGCTATGTGGGTTGGTGGGGCTTGGAGTCTTTACCTAAGCTCAACTTCAATTCGAAAGCACTTCGTAATGAGATGTATAAAGGCAAGAACTCAATTGTTAGAAAGTGGATTGGCTCCAAGTACGGGATGGCTGGTTGGCGTATTGATGTAGGAAATATGACCGGCAGACTTGGCGCAGATGATTTTCACGATGAAGTTATGCATGGAATTCGCAAGGCGATGGATGAGACAAATCCCAATGCTTGGCTAGTTGCAGAAAATGGGGACTTTGTTGCAAGTGATTTAAATGGTCTGGGCTGGCATGGCGCAATGAATTATCAAGGTTTTATGCGACCGGTGTGGAATTGGCTCAACCATAACTCTGAATTAGGTGGAGGCTTTCAAGGTCTGCCATTTGAAATGCCACGTATTAGTGGCTCACAATTGGTAAACAGCATGAAGCAATTCAATGCGTCTGTGCCTTGGAGAAGTGTTACGGCAAGCATGGTGTTGTTGGATAGTCATGACACTGCACGTTTTCGTACTGTAGTAAGTGGTGACGTTGCCTCACACCTATCTGCCATGACAATGGTTCTTACCTACCCTGGCGTTCCTTCTATTTTTGCTGGAGATGAAATTGGTTTGGAAGGTGCCTGGGGAGAAGATGGACGCAGAACTATCAATTGGGATGACCGAAGTGGTTGGGATCATCAGTTTATGGGCGAGGTTAAATCTCTTATTTCTGTCCGTAAAAACAATGATGCACTTATAAACGGCGGACTTCGTTGGATTGCAACGGAAGGCGATTACATCGCATACCTTCGTGAATCAAAGAAGCAATCGGTTCTTGTGCTTGTTTCACGAACAGCCATCGATGTGACTATTGATTTGTCTAAGTTTGGATATTCAATCTCAAAGACACTCTATGGCCAGGCAGCAACAGGATCGTCCTTCTCAATCAAATCTGATCAAGCGATGCAATCTATTTGGGAAGTTAAGAATTAAGCCAAAACCTTATGGGTTCATGTAAATACTTTGCCCAAGATCTTTCGTTGTGACCACTTCGGTTATAGGCCTTAGTCATATAACGGTTACCAAATCCGCGCTTTGCCATAAGTTGATCAACAAAATCTTGAAGCGGTGGATATTCAGCATCCAGTCCTTTGTTTCCACGACTCATCCAAACTTTGTGGGTAATTGGAAGCGCCTCAATCATCTTTCGGGCAAACTCTTGATCGCTGATAATCCAATGGGTCGACAAAGCTAGCGCTGTTGTGAATTTATCGGGATGGGTAATTGCCGCATACAGTGTTGCTAAACCACCCATGCTGGAACCAATTACTGCTGTTTTTTCAGGAGTTGATTTAGGAAAAATTGCTGGGACTATTGTGTTAAAAATTTGATCAAGGTAGTCATCTGATTTAACAACAAAAGAGGAATCATTGAGTTTCCATCGTGGATCAATGTATGCATCTTGGGCAAAGAATCTTTGTGGCGCTAAATCTTGCGCCCGCCCCCATGGGTTTTCCTTGGTGGATGAATGCCACACCGCGATGATTGCCGGGGGATTGATTCCGAGCTCTTGGCTAACATGAATTGCAGCTTGAGCCATTTTCCAGGTTTGCCCGCGATGAGTCGATGTCTTGCCATCAAATACATTCTGACCGTCATGTGCGATCAATAGGCGATCTGTGCCGCCCTTTGGAATCCAGTAATCGACTATGCGGGATCCAAACTGGGCCCGGACAACTTCCCCCGGAACCCCACGAACTTGGAAGCGCTTAATCTCTTGCATGATGATTTAATCATCCCATGTCTTTGGCGAAAACTTCAATCATCTGGTTTCGTCGCGACCTTCGAATCAATGATCACCCAGCTTTATTGGCCGCTATTGAATCAGCCGAACAAGTAATACCTCTCTTTATTCTAGATAAGAAGCAAATTGATGAAGCTGGCGAAAAACTGTTGGCATACATGGGGCAATCCTTACGAGCCTTAGACGAATCCCTTGGAAATCGATTACACATCATTGAGGGCGACCAAGTCGAAGTATTGAAAGAACTCATTGCTCAACATGGCGTCCAAGAAGTTCATATCTCTGCCGAATACGAACGTTTTGGAGCAGAACGAGATGCTCGAGTTGAAGCGGCAGGAATCAAACTAGTACGAACCGGCAGTCCATATGCCGTTACTCCCGGACGAGTTCTAAAACCAAGTGATGCGACTCCATACAAGGTATACACACCGTTTTATCGTGGCTGGCGAACACATGGATATAGAGCACCCGCTGTTACGCCGAAGAAATTTAATGTTGTACAACCAACAGATGAATACCGTGCCTTTCCAGATTTTCCTATGCCCGCCGGAGTAAATGTCATTGAAGCCGGTGAAGCTGCCGCACTTAAGCGGTTCAAGGAGTTCACCAAAAATGGACTAGATAGTTACGACGAAAGTCGCAACCTTGCTTCAATCGATGGCACCTCAAAGATGAGTACCTACTTGAAGTTTGGTGAGATTCATCCACGAACACTTCTTGAAAATCTTGGAGAAAGCAAAGCACACGACACATTCCGCAAAGAGATTGCATGGCGTGAGTTCTATGCTGATGTTCTCTTTAACAATCCAATGACAGATATTGATTACTACGCACCAAAGTTTAAAGAGATGCGATATGACAAGCCTGGCAAGCAGTTCAAAGCATGGTGTGAAGGCACAACTGGTTATCCATTTGTTGATGCAGCTATGCGACAACTACTTGTTGAAGGCTGGATGCACAATCGCACTCGTATGGTTGTGGCTTCATTCTTAGTTAAAGACTTGCACCTTGAATGGCAAATAGGAGAACGATTCTTTGCCGATCATCTAGTTGATTACGATGTTGCATCTAATGCGCACGGCTGGCAATGGACTGCAGGATGTGGCACCGATGCCTCGCCTTATTACCGAATATTTAATCCCATTGAACAAGGCAAGCGCTTTGATGAAAATGGAGATTACATAAGAAGGTATGTGCCAGAGCTTGCACACCTTTCAGCTGCTGAAATTCATGAGCCATGGTTATTCCTAGATGGATATAGCAAGGGATATCCAGAGCGGATCGTTGATCATGCAGTTGAGCGACATGAATCCCTTGCACGTTTGCAGGAGATTAAAGCCGACAAACCCCTAGGCCCTCACGCTTAGCCTTATACATCGCATTATCTGCACGTAGCAATAAATCTTTTTCTCCATTGTTCTTTGCCACACCAATGCTGACATCTAGTTGAATTTCCTTGTTGTTGATGTGGAATGGATAGGAAAGCGTTGCTCTTAGGGCTAAAGCAACTTCAACAGCACTGTCATGACCACCTTCATAGAGAACCCCAAACTCATCGCCACCAAGTCGTGCCAGTAAGGCACCTTGTGGCAACGCACGCTCAAATCTCAAGGCAACTTGTTGAAGAATTTTGTCTCCAGTTTCATGTCCGTGAATGTCATTGATTGGTTTGAATCCATCAAGATCCAAGAGCAGTAGCGCACCTTCTTTTTCTATAAAGCTTTCAATCTCTGTCACTAAACGGCGACGGTTAGGAAGTCCTGTTAATTCATCGGTGCGGGCAAGCAAACGTTCTTGACCAATATTTCTTGCTTGGGTGAGTGCAAGTGCCATTCGCGCAAATGCAAGTGCCAATGTTGCAACCGCCGGAATTAAAATAAAACGAGGAAAATAATGAGGACGAATAGCAATAAGTGCTAACAAGGTTGCACTAAGAGAGACTGAAATGGAAATTAGAATTGGATTGATTCCTTCGCGTGCTTTAGTATCAATTCCTGGCTCCCAAAAACTTTCTGCAATAAACAATAGCCCCAAGATCCAGCCCACATCTAACATCGAACCCATGAGGTAACTTCCGTTGATGTGTTGCCATAGGTAGAGAAAGTCAGTAAAGGCAAACATAAGAACACCGATAGTGAGTATTAATCCCCGCTTTGAGTAACCTTGCATTGAAACAGTTGCGATCACAGCGCATACAAGTATTAAATCGGCGATCGGAAACATAATTGCAAAGAAAGTTTCGCTCAGATTGTCATCAAAATGTGGAAGTACCGGCTTAACAACTAGGGCAGAACCCAAGGTGGTCAGCCCTAAGGCAAAAATCGTGGAGTCAACAATTTCTATGAGTAAAAGCTTGCGATTGCCTGCAAGTAAACGTGGCAAACCAATCATCGCTAACGGGTAGAAAAGTAGATACAAGATGTTGGACAGGGTGCTGTAGGTATGTGAAATCGAAAAGAATGCGCCAGCACTAGCTAAAGCCGATCCACATGTCCATAGTGCAATTGCTATTGCAGCAGCTGGTTTAGCAACCCCATCACTAATGTGCGGGGCAAATGAAATGGCAGTAAGAGCGGCAATTGGAATCATGTTGTACGCGATTAATTCAGAGAAGACAGTTGGGAAAAGCATATGAAGCAGTAGGTAGGAAGCCAGTAGGCAGATCCCTGAAAATCTCACAGCTCGCATATTTTGAGGATAAGAAGATCGAAGGCAAAAGGTAATAGGGGAATCCATAGGTAAGAAAAAACCCGCTACCTGTGTGGCAGCGGGTTTTTCGTGAAGAGTTAGTGAATTAGAAGCCCTTTGTGCAGATTAACTTTGCACTATCACGAGCATTAGTAATATTTGCTTCAAGTTCTGCAGGCTTGTTTGTTGCCACAAGTTTTGCAGCCTCAAGCTTTTTGATTGTTAGATCAATATTGCGAATCTTGCTTGCATAGGCACGTGTTGCTGATGTCCAAGACGCAACAGCAGTTGTAAGAAGCTTTTTGTCTGCATCAGTTTTAGCAGCAGTTAACTTGGCCTGCGCTGCGGTTTGTCGAAGCGTGGCATCATCTAATTTTTTCTGAATCTCTGCGCGATTAGCCGTTTCAGCTGTAATACCAAGATCGATAACAGGAAGCTGGGCTTTGAAGTTAGCGTTTGTTACAACAGATGCCTTTTGTGCTTTGACTGCGTCATTTGCAGCAGTTAGGCAATCAATTGATAACCATGTCAACTTTGTGCTTGATACGAGAGGGTTCTTTGCGCACTTGTATGTTCCAAGGCTGGTCTTGGTTGTAGCACCAGACTTTTTGCATGCAACACCATTTGAAATCTTGACTGCTGCGTCGGCTGGAACAGCCACCATCACGCCACCGGCGACAATGAGTGCTACTGACAATGATGCGATTTTGCGAAGCATGGAAAAACCTCTCGTTGGAATAATGCTTATCTTACCGATCGGGTGCTGAAAGAAGTCTGAAAACGCGCCGAGAGAAGGCGGGTGTGACTGTTACTTACGTTGCTTTGCTCTCAGGTTCATTCCAACCTTTCGAATTATTGATCTCGGCAGGGAGTGAATGACGAAGACGAGGAGTTGGTATTGCCAACCCGGAATCGAAACTGCCTCACCTTTGAGCGCATCACTCCACGCTTTTGCAACCAACTTGTCGGAATCAAGCCACATGAAGCTGGGCAACCCCTTCATAGACATGCGCCCGCGCTGATGAAACTCTGTTCGGGTAAATCCGGGGCATAGGGCACTGATCTTGATATTTGTTCCTGCAAGTTCGGTGTGAAGTGATTCAGACAAAACCGTCAGATATGACTTTGCTGCGCTGTATGAGCCGCCTGCAATGTATCCAGCAACAGATGAAACATTGATGATGACACCTTTGTTGCGCTGCTTCATCAACGGAAGTGCCACATGCATCAGGCGCATCGGGGTGCGAACCAAAATATCAAACATCTGCTGTTCAGCATCTATATCTGACATCGTGAAAGCCTTGTTTAAGCCAAACCCAGCATTGTTGATCAATACATCAACCTGATTGTTAGCGATGTGGTGCTCAACTACAGCGCACCCTGCATCAGTAGATAGATCGGCCTGAATAATGTGGGTTTGGACATTGAACTTTTTCTGTAATCCGAGTGCGCGCTCTTGCATACGGGGTATGTCGCGGGCGACCAACACAATGTTGTAGTTGTTCTCGGCCAACAATCTAGTAAAGCTTTCACCGATTCCAGATGTCGCTCCGGTAACTAGCGCCCACGATGCCATTTAAACCCCGATTCCTGCGGGATCCTCATCCCGAATATGCCAACTGCTTCCATATGACTCAATGAGATCTAAGAATGGTTTTGGTTCTAGCCATTCAGGACCAACAACACCGGCAGGTTTCCATGTGCCATTGGCGATTAATTCCATTGCGATAACTGGATTAATTGCGGTCTGCCATACAACTGCTTGATCTCCATAATTTTTCATCGACCATTCATTGTCAACAACGTTATAGATGTAACAGGCATATGGCTTTCCTTCTTTATTAAGCCCAGCAACATGTGCACCTGCGCAAGTCTTTCCGTGCATAATCGGGCCAATCGTTGCAGGATCTGGCAACAAGGAAGCTAAGAAATCGCGAGGCGCAATTTCCATGCCGCGATAAGGAACTTTTTGCTTATTTGAAAGACCGAGAGCATGAATAGTTTTTAGCTTTTCAATAAAGTCGTTTCCAAGACCATACTTAAAGGTTACTTTCTTTGCTTTAATCTTTTGTGGAATCAAAGCAACTTCCTCGTGCTCAACATCTACGCATTCAACTAGCCCAATGCCTTCGGGAAAATCAAAGGTAACGCCACCCGTAAATGGTTTAGCTGTGTGCCAACCCTCGTTCCAAATTAATGGGGGATTAAGACATTCTTCGATTGTTGTCCAAATCGAAAATGATGGGGCGAACTCATAACCATCAACGGTGAGACTTGAACCATCCAAGATTGTCACAGCATCAATTTCACTGAATAAATAATCTTGGGCATACCGTGCAAAAATATCGCTCATGCCAGGTTCGATTCCGATCCCGATTAGTGCAAAATTCCCTTTGCTGAGCCACTCATCATGCTGAGCAAATTGGTCATCGCCTAGCTTCACGCCAACTTTATTAAATGGATCCGTTGGATGTGCAATCGAAAGTGACAAAGCCATATCCATGTAATTAACACCAGCATTTTTAGCTGCGTTAAAGATGTTCATTACAAAGCGCGGATCAACTGCGTTAATCACAACATCTGGTGCAACCTTGCGGATGAGACCTTCCAACGCCACCAGATCGCCGGCATCCACCTCCACTGATGTAAATCGTGGGTCTTGGATTTTCTGGGTGACAGCGTGCGCTTTTGAAGCATCGTAATCAGCGATAACCAACTCAGTGATAAATGACTTACGGGATGCGATATTTGCGATTGCACTGCCAACTCCGCCTGCGCCGATAACGAGCGCTCTCATGGTTGGCCTTTCGGGTAGTTTTCGAAGCCATTATGGATTCAAGGGAAGGTT
>JBIILL010000136.1:0-3986 GCA_044232665.1 Candidatus Planktophila sp.
GTCAATAGTGATAACGCCCATACAGACTGCTTGAACTGAGCTCAATTGATTGCTTTCTGTTTTGCATCAGCCAAAGCTGTCACACGTGCACCGGTGATGTGTTGAAGCGTGAGTTTAGAAGCCAATTCACCATTTCCATTTTCTATTGCTGCCAAAATATCACTATGTTCGCTCCGAGAAATATCTGATCTTCCAGGCAATCGCAAAGTTGTTTGCATTGACATTCTCATAACATCCTGTAAAACATTGAGAGTTTGGTTTATAAATCTATTTCCAGCAATCCCAACAATGGTTAGGTGAAATTTTGCATCCAATAACTGAAGCTGATCGTAATCAATAGGATGAATGGCCGTAACGTTATCGATTTGATTAAGGGTGGCACGGAGTAGGCGAATGTCTTCCTTTGTAGCTTTCTCCGCCGCCCATTTTGATGCTGGAACTTCTAAAACTTCACGAGCATCAAAAAGCTCATTGAGTCCATGTGTCTTTGTCATCATTGAAGCCCGCAACTCCTGGGCAACAATCGGTTCTTGAACAAAGGTTCCCTGTCCGTGTTTTATTTGAACTAAACCTTGTGCCTGCAAAATATGTAGCGCTTCACGCAAGCTTGGACGACTGACTTCTAGTAATTCCGCCAATTGACGTTCAGGAGGCAAACGATCACCTGGTGCCAGCTTCTTAAGCTCAATTATGTCCAGAAGTTGTGTTGCAATCCTTGCTGCTCGTTGTGGAGCTAATGGAACTACTGCACTCATGACTATCCCTTAATCGCGCCAGCAGTTAGTCCAGCCTGGAAAGTTCTCTGCATGAATAGGTACATAACAACCATTGGCAAGGAAGCCACTAATATCGCTGCAAATTGCATGCTATAACTGGCGAAATACTCACCTTTGTAATCAATAAGCACGAGTGGAAGAGTCTTCTTATCCGCCTCAGTAATCAGCATAAGTGGGTATAGAAGATCATTCCAACAAATTACAAAAAGGAATATTGCTGTTGCCCCCAAAGCTGGCATAGATAAAGGTAAGGCTATCGATCGGTAAATTCTAAATTGACCCGCACCATCCATACCTGCGCATTCAAACATTTCCTTAGGCAAATCTTTAAAAAATGCGGAGAGGATGAAGATCGAAATGGGCAAAGTCAGGGCTATGTTCACAAGAATCAGGCCAACTAGTGAGTTATTAAGATTCAAGTCAACAAACAAGCGGAAAATAGGGATGATATTTACCTGGCCAGGTATTGCTAAACCGAGCGAAAATAGCAAAAACAAAATCTTGCCGGTCAAAGTCATAAGTCGCGAAATTGAATACGCGGCAAGGCTCGCAAACAACAGAGTGATAGCAACTGAAAAAACAGAAACAATCACACTATTCATAAATGGTTTCGTGATGTTGCTCTCTACAAACAATTTGCGAAAATTGTCAAAACTCCATACGGCCGGCAGAGACAATGGCTTTGTATAGATCTCGAAGTCGGTTTTAAACGCGCCTGTAATCACAATCATGCATGGAACCAAAATTATTGAAGCATAAATTGTTAGGAGACTACCTCGTAGTAATTTATACATTATTTAGTCCCATCGCTGATACGCAAGGTCTTGCGTTGCAACCAAGTAATAAACAGCACTAAAACAACCAGGACAACTGATTGGGCAGACGCGTAGCCAAATTTCTGGCTAACAAATGCCGTGTTATAAATCTGTGTAACCAAAATTTCTGAGGCATAACTTGGGCCGCCACCGGTCATTGCAAAAATTAAATCGAAGGCTTTAAAAGTTTGAATAGTCGTGTACGCCACAACCACTGCTGTAGTAGGCAAGGCCATGGGCCAAGTGATCCCTTTGAATTGCTGCCATCTGGAGGCACCATCAACTTCAGCTGCTTCATATAGTTCTTTTGGAATCTGCTGCAGTCCGGCCACATAAATAACGATCATTTGGCCTGTGTGGAACCAAACTTGGGTCAATGCTATTGAATAAAGGGTAATGCTCTCATTACCCAGCCATAGTGGAGCATAGGCACCCAAGCCTATGCTTTTTAAGAAGGCGGTGATCGAGCCGTAGTTTGGGTCATAAAGGAATGTCCAAATGATTCCCACGGAAACCGATGACAAAATTGTAGGAAAAAAGAAAACTATTCTCAAGAAAATATTTGTTTTTGAATTCTTTAATAAAAAGGTCGCGAAAATTAGCGCAAATGCTGTTTGAAAAATCACTACTACCAACATAAACCGCAAGTTGTTGCCAAGCGCTTTTCTAAATAAGTCATCCTCGGTAAGTAAATACGTGATATTTCGAAGCCCTGTGAATTCGGGCGTAGTAATTCCGTCCCATTTTTGAGTTGCATACAAAAGATTTGAGAGAGCCGGATAAAGATATAGGGATGCATAAATTAAGAATGCCGGAAGTGCCATCCAGATTAGAATCCTTTTTTCTTGCTTCCTACGTGCTTTTCTTGCAGGCGGAGTCACATTGGCACCCCCCAATGGGGTGCCAATGTGACTTTGAGTCGCCTTTGAGATCAAACGCCTAAGGCAGTCTTGATCTGTTTTGCGGCATCAGCAAGAGTTGCTGACACATCTTTACCTGAACCAATTGCCATAAGAGCTAGCTCAACTGGTGTTGCAACTGCTCCGTTGGTGAACAAGAAGCGTGGTGCAAGTACTAGCTTCTTACCCATGATTACGGATGTATTAAGTAAGTCAACGTTTGCTGCGTAGTCAACGTTAATTACTGATACGTGCTGAGAAGTACCAACCGCATACTTCTGAGCAACCGGTGCTGTTAGAAGATATGACATGAAGGAACGTGCGATCTTTTGATCTGTGCTGTTCGACTTTGGATTTATTGAGAGCATGAATGTGTTATTTGTGATTCCTTCAAATAATGGCTTTGAATCAACAGTAATCATTCCAAAGATGCCCATCTTTCCCGACATTGAAGGATTAAGAGCCTTAATTGGGGCCATTCCAAATGTTCCAGTTGGATAGATTGCAGCCTTGCCAGATGCGAAGTCTGCCTGTGCGGCAACATCTGTATACGCAACAACATTGTCAGGGAAGCATCCAGCATCGTTCATCTGTGCGTACTTTGTAGCAATTCCTTTGAACCATGCATCAGTTACAAGTTCCTTGCCAGTCTGAATATCTGTGACATGCTTTGTAATTGCCTCAAGAGAGGAATCAGTGTTCATCATCATTGCATTCATAATCTGACCAGCATTTCCCTTTGTTGCTGCAGGCCATGCAAATGGGATGACTCCCTTTGCTTTTGAGGTCTTACAGAAAGCTAGGAGTTGAGTCCAGTTTGTTGGTGTCTTCCAACCATTCTTTTCAAACATTTCTGTGTTGTAAATAGGGTTGTTAAATAGTGATTGGTAAGGAACTGCATAAACCTTGCCATTCAAGATTCCTGGTGTGAGAGCAGATTGGATCACATTTTGCTTTACAAAGCGCTCGTTAGACAAATCAACCATCATGTTAGCCTTTGAGAAGTCAGTGAACTGCTGGCCTCGGAAAATAGTTACTAATGCAGCCTTTGGGTTAACGCTGACCTTTGAAAGTTCAAGGTTTTGGTAATTAGTTGAATCTGTAATTACCTGAGTGATCTTTGTACCAGGGTACTTAGATTGGAAGTCTTCGATAATTGTTTGAAGAACTACCTTGTCTTCTGAACGCCAGTGGTGGAATTCAATACTTCCCTTTGGTGGGGTTAAGTTTGCGACTGGCTGAGCTTTTGATCCGCCCAAACGCACGCGCTCCCAAGTTAGTTTTCCATTTGAGCCTTCAGCACAAATGAGTGATGTTGTCTTTTGTCCTGTGCTTACACCTTCTGTTGTGCACTTCTTACCGAATGTTGGAACTTCGGCTGAGTTAGCAACTGCAAGTGGAGTGATAACAAGTGCCGCAGCAACTGTTGCAACTACACCAGCACGGAGTGAAGCAAAGGCTTTGTGTCCTTTAGTTTTCATTTTTATCCTTGCTTT
>JBIILL010000031.1:0-11784 GCA_044232665.1 Candidatus Planktophila sp.
AGCTCTAGCGCGTATTCGCGGTCAGTTACCTTCATGAGGGAAAGGTACGCTCTCCTACCGTGGCGCGCAATGTTGTAAACATCGAAGATGTCTCTAAAGCCTTTGATATCAAAGAGCTCTTAGTAGGCGTCTCTCTTGGTGTTTCCGAAGGCGATCGCATTGGAATTGTTGGACGAAATGGTTCAGGCAAAAGCACATTAATGAAGGTTATGGCAGGAATCGAACCACCTGATTCCGGGCGTGTGACAAAAGCAAACACTGCAAAGATTGGGTTGTTATCACAAGTTGATTTAGCAAACCCTGAAAGCACCGTTGGTGAAGTTGTATTAGGCGATACTGAAAAACACGAGTGGGCTAGTGATCCAAATATCCGTGAAGTGTTTACTGGATTGTTTGGAAGTTTTGATGATCACATCTTTGATCGCAAGTTTGGACAACTATCTGGCGGTGAACGCAGACGTGTTGGTTTAGCAAAGTTGCTTATTAATGAGTTAGATCTCATTCTTCTCGATGAGCCAACAAACCACTTAGATGTTGAAGGCGTTGCCTGGCTTGCTAGCTACATTAACAATCGACGAGGCTTAGCAGTTGTTGTTGTAACGCACGATCGTTGGTTCTTAGATGCGGTAACAGAGCGCACCTGGGAAGTTGTTGAAGGCAAAGTTGAAGAGTATGACGGTGGGTATAGCGCATTCGTATTATCTAAAGCAGAGCGTTCCCGCCAAGCATCTGTCATGGATCAGCGCCGCAATATGTTGATTAAGAAAGAGCTTGCCTGGCTTCGCCGCGGTGCACCCGCAAGAACATCTAAACCAAAGTTTCGTATTGATGCTGCAAATGTTTTGATTGCAGATGAACCAGCACCACGTGATCAAGGTGAGTTATTAAAGTTTGCACTGAACCGTTTAGGTAAGACTGTGTATGAAGCACACCATGTGCAGGTAAAGCTTGGCGATAACGAACTCATCGATGATTTGTATTGGAACGTTGGTCCAGGAGATCGCATCGGAATCGTTGGCGTAAATGGCGCAGGCAAAACAACGTTGATGCGCACCTTGACCGGTGAGATTCAACCAACTGCAGGCAAGTTAGTTACAGGTGTGACTGTTAAGGCAGCATTTTTAACTCAGCATTTAGATGAGTTAGATCCAACCTGGCGGGTATTAGAAGCTGTTGAAAAGATTGCTAACCGCGTTGAACTAGGTGGAGGACGAGAGCTCTCTGCCTCACAACTATGCGAGCGATTAGGTTTTGATCGAGAATCTCAGTGGACCCCTGTTGGAGATTTATCAGGAGGCGAAAAGCGTCGCTTGCAGCTAACTCGCTTGTTAATGGATAGCCCTAACGTTTTACTGCTTGATGAGCCTACAAATGATTTTGATATCGAAACATTGACCGAACTTGAAGATTTGCTGGATAGCTATGGCGGCACATTGATTGTTATCTCTCACGATCGCTACTTCTTAGAGCGTGTTTGTGATCGTTTTGTTGGGTTACTGGGAGATAAAAAAGTTCGTGATTTGCCTCGTGGAGTTGATGAGTATCTTGAACAGCGCGCTGATGCTTTGAACTCTGTTGAAGCGGTAGTTAAGGAAAAGAAAACTTCTAGCGCTGCAGAGCAACGACAGTTAAAAAAGGATCTAACCCGTCTGGAACGTCAGATGGAAAAGTGCAATGCAGCAATTGTGGCATTAACCGCCGAACAGGAGAGTGCAGCCTTTGATGCCAATCGCTTGGTTGCCATCGCTTCAGAGCTTATGGTTTTGAGCGCGGAGGCGGCAAAACTTGAGGAAGATTGGCTTCTCGTCACACTTTCTTTAGAGGGTTGAGATAAAATTTATCTATGAGCCAAATTTCAAATGCAATTGAATCAATTCTCTTTCGCGCCCGTTTCCTTCTTGCGCCACTGTATTTGGGATTAGTCGGGGCGTTAATTCTTCTTACCTACCGATTCCTAATTGAGTTCTATCACATTGCCATACACATCGGGGATGCAACTCCACAAAGCTTTACTCTCGAACTTTTAGCCTTGTTGGATTTAACGCTGCTAGCAAATCTAATTTTGATGGTGATTTTTGCAGGCTATGAGAACTTTGTTTCTCGAATTGACGTTGCTACCGAATCAAAGGATCGTCCACATTGGATGGGAACAATTGACTTCAGTGGCCTAAAGATCAAACTCATCGGGTCTTTAGTTGCGATCTCAGTAATTGAACTACTTAAGGATTTCATTGAGCTATCTGGTGAGGCTGAAGTTGGCGAAGGAACCATTTGGCGAGTAATTATTCACCTCACATTTGTTCTTTCAGGAGTTCTATTTGCACTTATGGATTGGATCGCAGATAAGCGTGAGTTCCACGGCACACATAAGTAATGCGCTTAGATTTATTAGCAGCCCTATCTGGGGCGATGATTGCCCTGCAGGCACGAGCAAATGGAGAGCTTTCGCACCGACTAGATAGCGGATTACAAGCAGCGCTGATCTCCTTTAGTTCTGGATTATTGATTCTTCTGTTAATTACCCCCTTTAGCCCACATATTAAAGAGGGAATAGGAAACTTACGTGAGGCAATTGCACGAAAAGAAATAGCCAGATGGAAGTTATTGGCTGGTGTTTTTGGTGGAAGTTTTGTTGCTTTTCAATCACACATCGTCCCTTTGATCGGTGTTGCTATCTTCTCTGTTGCATCCATTGCTGGTCAGACTGCAATGTCATTAGTCGTTGATCGGATTGGTCTTACCGGTGGCGGGAAAAAGCTGATTTCAATCCGACGAGTGCTAGCTGCTTTTCTAACCGTCATTGCCGTTCTGGTATCTGTTTGGGATCGTATCGATGCCAATAATCTTTCAATATTTGCAGTCAGCACGGGATGTGTTGCAGGTGCGATCGTTGCCGTGCAACGTGCATTAAATGGTGAAATCAATGAACACTCACATCAAAGCTTTGCAACCTCTTTGCTTAACTTCAGCACGGGTGCTTTATTTTTAGTAGTTGTGATGATTTTTGGAGTAGCCCTTGGATTTACTGATTTGTCACCTTTGCCTGCAGGGCCATGGTGGATCTACACAGGTGGTGTAATCGGTGTTATTTACATCGCTTTCACATCAACAATTGTTCAGCACCTAGGTGTTCTGACATTCACATTATTTAGCGTCGGTGGTCAACTTGCTGCTTCATTAATTATCGACCTAGTGTCACCAACAGATGGAGCGAGCCTCAGTGCCTATTTAGTCGTCGGGCTTGCAATGACGTATGTGGGTGTTATTGCCGGTGGCGTAAGTAGTTCACGAGTGCAGAAACCAAAGAGGCAGTAATAAAGAAAGCTGCAATTGCATAGGACCACGTCTTAACCCATGGCAACGAAGCTGCGTAATAGCCAGCAAGAGTTATTCCAACTCCCCATAACAGAGCACCAAGCGCGTTAGCTGACAGGAATTTGTAGTAGTTCATCTTCGATGCACCAGCAATTGGTGGAACAAAGGTGCGAATCCATGGGAAGAAGCGCGCAGCAACTACTGCCCACCACCCTGTTTGCTCATAGAAACGCTCAGAACGAGCAATCATCTTTTGCATACGTGGGGAGTTATGTTTTTCAAGATAAGGGCGTCCAACTAAACGGCCTAACACAAAGCCAATTTGATCGCCGAAAAATGCAGCAATAAAGATTACGGTCACAAGTATGACAATATTTACTTCGCCATGGGTTGCTGCAACTAATCCTGCACTAAAAAGTATTGAGTCGCCAGGCAGGAAAAAACCAAACAGGATGCCTGTTTCAACAAAGACGATTGCTCCGATAATTAGATAGAGAACAAAGGGCGCTATTGATGCAAATTGTTCATCAAAGGATGCTGCTAGTTCAATCACACTGACTTCTTAACCGCCGCAGCTACAGCCTTTACGACGTTGGGATCAAAAACGCTTGGCACAATAAATGATGTGTTGAGCTGTTCAGGTGAAACACACTCTGAAATCGCCTTAGCAGCAGCAAGCAGCATTTTGTCTGAAATCTTATGTGCGTTGGCATCTAGTAATCCGCGGAAGATTCCTGGAAAGGCTAAAACATTGTTGATTTGATTTGGTTGATCGCTGCGTCCAGTTGCAACAACAGTTGCGTACTTGCGAGCAATCACCGGATCAATTTCAGGATCTGGGTTTGCAAGTGCGAAAACAATTGAACCCTTAGCCATCGAGGCCACATCAGATTCGGTTAAAACATTAGGCGCACTAACACCAATAAATATATCTGCACCTACCATTGCTTCGGAAATTGTGCCCGTGAAATTAGTTGGATTACTGTTACTGATAAACCACTGCTGCATGGAATCATCAGATTTCATATCGTTGTGGATTACTCCGTGGTGATTAAAGCCAATGATGTTGGTTGCGCCATCTAGAGTTAATAAACGTGCAATCGCATTTCCTGCTGCGCCAACACCGCTAAGGACAATCTTTACCGATTTCAAATCCTTTTTAACTAACTTAAGAGCGTTACGAAGTGCAGCAAGAACCACAATCGCAGTTCCATGTTGGTCATCATGGAAAACAGGGATATCCAATAGTTCGCGCAGGCGCGCTTCAACCTCAAAACAACGAGGAGCAGAAATATCTTCCAGGTTGATGCCACCATAGACAGGTGCGATCAATTGCACTGTGCGAACGATTTCATCAACATCTTGGGTATCAAGGCAAACAGGCCACGCATCAACATCGGCAAAGCGCTTAAACAATGCCGCCTTACCTTCCATTACAGGCAACGCTGCGGCTGGTCCGATGTTTCCAAGTCCTAAAACAGCTGATCCATCGGTTACAACGGCCACAGTATTGCGCTTAATAGTAAGGCGACGAGCATCTGATGGATCGGCAACGATTGCCTGGCAAATACGAGCAACACCGGGTGTGTAAGCACGAGATAGATCATCACGAGTCTTCAACGGCACCTTTGAGGCAATTTCAATCTTTCCACCAAGGTGGAGAAGGAATGTTCGATCACTCACCTTGCGAACAGTTAAATCTGAATTTAGTGAAATCGCGGCAGTAATTTGCTCTGCATGTTCAGCATCGATTGTGTCGCATGTTATGTCGATAACAACTTTTTCAAGAAGGGACTCAACAACGTCTAGTGCAGTAATAGTTGCACCAGCTCCAGTAATAACTGTTGTTGCTAGCGCTACTGGGTTTACATCAGGGGAGCCTTCGACACGAATTGTGATTCCGTATCCCGGTGAGGTTGATGCCATTTACACAACTCCGTATAAGCGATCGCCGGCATCGCCCAAGCCCGGAACAATATAACCATGCTCATTTAACTTTTCATCAAGTGCGCCGGTAACGATTGTGATCGGTACTCGACTATTTGCAAACTCTTTTTCAACGGCTGCAATTCCTTCAGGGGCGGATAAGATGCACACTGCGATGATATCGGTGGCTCCTAGATCAATCAGGTAATGAAAAGCCATGATTAAAGTTCCACCGGTTGCAAGCATTGGATCTAGAACAAAGACCTGTCGTCCTGAAAGATCATCAGGCAGACGATTTGCATATGTACTTGCTGTTAAAGTTTTTTCGTCGCGGACCATTCCCAAGAAGCCAACTTCGGCGGTTGGGATTAACTTGGTCATTCCTTCGAGCATTCCTAAACCTGCACGCAGGATTGGCACAACCACAGGACGAGGCTCAGCTAATTTTTGGCCCTTTGTCTTTGTTACGGGGGTTGTAATTTCCACTTCATGAGTACGCACATCGCGGGTTGCCTCATATGCCAACAGGGTTACCAGCTCTTCGACCAGGCGTCTAAAAGTTGGTGAATCGGTCCGTTCGTCGCGCAAAACCGTCAATTTGTGATTGATGAGTGGGTGATTGGCAACATGTACTTTCATAGGTATTACCTTACAGGGGTTTCATTCCTTTCCAATGAGTGAAAGTATGCGCACATGTCTGATTTCGAAGAAGGACTCGTTGAGGAGATTGAATCCTTCGACGCAATCGATGACGTAGTAACCGACCTCACAAGTGAAATGGACTTTGCCGTTGCTGCTTGGCACGAGGATGGACGTTGGACTTTGGGCACATTGCCCGACCCTTATGACATCGCACAAATTATTACTCGCTTGAAGTCACAACAAACAAATGGCGGATCAATTGCACTTATTTCAATTGATGAAGAGTTCTTTATTTTAATTCGTGTATTGGGTTCTCATATTTCTTTATTCTTAAGTGATGCAACTGCAGCCCTTGACTATCCAGTTGCCGAAGAGTTAATGGAGATTGCAGATCTTCCAATTCCCGAAGATGATGAAGAGCCAGGACCTGTGGGGCATCTAGAAATCTTGGCAGATCTTGGAATGAATGGCATGGAAATTTCTGCGCTATGTGATGATGAAGAATTGTTTCCAGATGAGCAGCTTGAAGCAATTGCTGCTCGCTTAGGTTTTGGTGAACAATTTTCGGAGCTATTGGATCTGTGAACGATATTGAAATGATGCGTGTTGCACTTGATGCAGCGCGTAAAGCAGTTGCAAGCCACGATATTCCAGTTGGTGCAGCAATCTTTAACAGTGCTGGAGAGTTAGTTGCAACTGGTCACAATGAACGTGAACTACATAATGATCCAACTGCACATGCCGAAATTGTTGCAATCCGAAATGCAGCAGAAAAGCTAGATGATTGGCATTTAACAGATCACACCTTGGTTGTAACCCTTGAACCATGTGCAATGTGTGCTGGTGCTATTGCTCAATCTCGTTTACAGACAGTTGTATTTGGTGCTTGGGATGAAAAAGCAGGCGCAGTTGGATCTGTCTGGGATCTGCTTCGTGATCCACGAAGTACTTTTAGAACTGAAGTGCGTGCCGGAGTCTTAGCGCAAGAGTGCGGTGAACTGATTAAATCTTTTATACAAGGAGTTCGTAAGAAGGATTAAGAATCACCATAGAACCCTCTTCTTCACCAACCATGCCTTCGGCACGCAGTTGAGAACCAACTTCAAGGCCTGCAATTTCACGGCGTCCCAAGAAGTGCAGTGAAACTCCACCTGATTCATCCCAGATTTCAACTTCAAGGGTTGGAGCTGAGCCGCGAGGTGCAGTTTTAATAGATGTCACGCGGCCTTGCACTTGAGCACGCTTTCGCCACTCAATATTGCCGATCGGTGTCACATTTTCTGCATAGTGACTTACCGGTTCAAGGTTTACTGGAGGAGCCTTTTTAATGGGCTTAGGCGCAACAACTACAGGAGTAACCTTTTCAGTAGTAAGTAGATTTTTTCCAGATGTAATGCGGTCTACGTCGAAAGGAACAATCGTTGCAACAACTCGTGGCAGCTGTGAGATAGGTGCTGCAATTTCTTCCGCAGTTTGGTCATGAAGCAATCGTCCTAAGAATCCTGAGTATGCACGACGTGGAAGCAGGAGAGTTAGTTCAAGGTCTGGCTTCTCAGTCATTCGGATTGCATAATCCAAAGCAGAGTTAGCAAGACGACGGTCTGGACAATCGATTAGTTCAAGTGTCACATCATCTAGTGCATCAGATGCCGCCCATGCTTTTTGAATTGCTTCAGCACGACGATCATCAATAACAAAGTGGACAGCAGATAAATTACGTGGTTTTAAACTACGTGCATATCGAATCGCACCAACAGTTGCAATATCAACGTTATCAACTAGGACTGTTACATCGTGACGTGCGATCGATGTGGCACGCTCTTGATGTTGCTTTACTGCAAGGGCTTCTTGTTCACGCGTGTATTGACGTCGCAATCGTAAGAATGCAATCACCAAAATTGGTGCTGTTACCAAAACTAACCAAGCACCTTCAGTAAATTTCACAATTGAAAAAATAATTACGACAAGTAAAGAAACACTTCCCGCTAAACCATTGATGAACACCTTTGCACGCCATGCTCCTGTCTTGTGGCGAAGTGCGTGGCGGGTCATTCCAAATCCGGCCAATGTAAATCCTGTGAAAACACCAAGTGCATAGAAAGCAACTAGATGTTCAACAGATCCTGCGGTGATTAAAACCAAGAAGATGCCACCACCGGCTAAAAGAAGAATTCCATTTGAGAATGCAAGACGGTGCCCACGCTTTGTTAATTGACGCGGCAAGTAACCATCTGTTGCAACAAAATTCACCAGGATTGGGAAGGCGCTATAAGTGGTGTTTGCACCAGCAAACAAAATAAGCATTGTGGCCAACTGGACCATTACGAACATAATCTGACCTACGGCGCCATCTCCCATGATTGTTTTAGCAATCTGAGAGATAACCGTTGGAGTGCCGGATTCGTAGGGAACGGCGTGAATTTTGTGGGCAAACCAAGAAACTCCAAGAACTAAGGTTCCAAGCAATGTGCTCATGATGTAAAGGGTTCTGCGTGCGTTTACATGCTCTGGGGTCTTAAAGAGTGCAACTCCATCAGAGATTGCTTCTAATCCAGTCAGAGATGATCCGCCATTTGCAAATGCACGAAGCAGAATGAAGATCGCTGCAAAGGTCAATAACCCTTGCTCTTGTCCGATCTCAACAGCACCAGGTTGTTCGACACTTAATTGAATCAATGTTCCATTGAACTGTCGATATAAACCAACAGAAAAGACAATGAACATACAACCGACGAAGAAATAAGTAGGAAGAGCAAAAGCTTTACCTGCCTCTTTCACACCCCGTAGATTGCCGTAGGTGAGTAAAACAATTACAACCAAGATCATTGGGATCTTGTAATCATGCAGAGACGGGAATGTTGAAATAATCGCTGCAACACCTGCTGCAGATTGAATTGCAACTGTCACGATGTAATCAAGGATCAAAGCAACAGCTGCAATTTGTGCAACTACGGGACCGAAATTATCGCGCGAGACTATGTATGCCCCGCCAACTTTTGTATAAACGTTAATTACATCTCGGTATGACAAGGTAATAATGAGCAGAATGACCAAAACAACGGCGGTCATTGGCATCAAGATTGCAAAGGCTGCTAATCCAAATGCTGGAAGCAATGCGATCAAGATCTGTTCTGAACCATATGCAGAAGATGAAATACAGTCAGATGAAAGAATTCCTAACGCATAACGCTTATTAAGGCGTTGGTGGCCCAAAGAGTGACGGTTAAGTGGATTACCCAATAAACGGCGTTTGATTGTGTAGAAAAAAGAGTCCTTGAGGTGAGCGTGATCCTTTAAAACTTCTGGGACTGGCGCATCATCGGTCCACGACTTAGGCACTCAAAACTCCTTTTTTATTGCATTTACTGCAATTTAATAAGTATCACTCTACCTCAGCCCGCACAATCTTCACTGTTTTAGGCGTAAAGCGTATGCTTCGGGCTATGCATACACAGTTATATATCGATGGCCAATGGGTTGATGGAATTGGGAAGTTGCCTGTTTGCGATCCAAGCGACGGTTCAGTAATTGCCGAAGTAGCCCTATCCGGAGATGCGCAATGTGATGCTGCAATTGCAGCTGCTGATGCAGCAGCAAAAGCATGGGCAAAGACTGCTCCTAGATATCGCTCAGAGATTTTACGTAAAGCATTTGAGTTAATGACTGCAGAAAACGAAGTGATCGCAACATTGATTTCCCGCGAAAACGGAAAAGCGATGCCAGATGCTCGTGGTGAAGCCACCTATGCTGCTGAGTTCTTCCGTTGGTTTGCAGAAGAAACAGTTCGCACGCCAGGTGATTTCCGTAAATCTCCATCAGGGGATAAGCGCATCCTTGTCTCACACGAGCCAATTGGTCTTTCTATTCTTATTACACCGTGGAACTTCCCAGCCGGAATGGCCACACGCAAGATCGGCCCAGCAGTTGCTGCTGGTTGCACAATGATTTTAAAGCCGGCTAGTGAAACACCACTGACCGCGATGTACATCGTGGATCTCATGGAGCGCGCAGGGTTGCCAAAGGGAGTTCTTAATTTAATTCTTCCAGAGAAAACAGGTCCTGCAATTTCAAAGATGTTGCATGATCCACGTGTTAAGAATCTTTCTTTTACAGGTTCAACAGAAGTTGGTCGCATCCTTCTAAAGGAGGCCGCAGACCGCGTTATTCGCTGCTCTATGGAGCTTGGCGGAAACGCACAAGTTGTTATTCATGATGATGCAGATCTAGCGGAAACTATTCCGCAGCTTTCTCTCGCAAAGATGCGCAACGGTGGTGCTGCTTGCACATCTGCGAACCGCATCTTTGTTCAACGCGGGATTGCAGATAAGTTCATTGCAGAGATGACAAAGTCCATGAGCTCATACGTTATGGGCCGTGGAACAGAAGCCACAACAACACTTGGTGCTTATGTTTCAATGAAAGAGCGCAACAAGATTGCCGACATAGTTGATGAGTCAATTGCAGCTGGCGCTAAGGTTGAAGTTGGTGGAGTTAAGCCAGAAGGTATTGGTGCTTTCTACCCAGCAACTGTTCTAGTCGTTAAAAAAGATAACCCAATCCTACTTCATGAAATCTTTGGACCAGTTGCACCGATTGTTATCTTTGATACCGATGAAGAAGGAATCAAAATGGCGAATGACACCGAATTCGGTCTTATTAGTTATGTCTTCTCTTCAAACCTCACACGCGCACTGCGCACAGCAGAGGCGATGGAATCTGGAATGGTTGCAATCAATAAGGGTGTTATTTCAGATCCAGCAGCACCCTTTGGTGGTGTGAAGCAATCAGGCCTGGGTCGCGAAGGTGGCTTTGATGGAATTCATGAGTTCTTGCAGACCAAGTTCATTGGCGTAGAGATCTAACCTTCGGAGTATGTCCGAGGTTGTGATTACTCCTCACGATCGACAATTACCGAGGCCTCTGCTTCTGCAAAATAATGCGGTAGGGCTCTTCGCTTAGCTGACTTTCCCCAACCCATTCGAACCCATGAGTTTGTATTTTGCTGGCCTTGAGGATCCTCTGTACAAAACCAGCATCCCTTAGGAGTAAGTTTGAATTTTATATTTGCGCCATTGAATTCGATTTCTAGGACGCGTTTATTAAGTAATTCATCGGTTTGAACTTCATAACGGGAGGCATGTTTTTCGGCCAATTCACTTATCAGGCCAAAGTATCGGGCATCCCATTCGTCATCGCGAAGGGTCCCATCTTCATCGTTCATAAGAAAAGTTTACATCAGCTTCCACATTGGAAGCGTTCTATATTTTCTGATCTGACCCGAAGTGTCCTCATACCTTCTCCCTTTATGAGTGCTTCCGCATGTGCAATTCCATAATATTTTGTCCACTTGTTACTTCGGCATTTCACAAAAGCCTGTTGATTCTTCACAACTCGATTCTGATGAACCATGCCTTTCACTCTAACTACTTTTAATGCAACTTGATGATCGTATAGAAGGCCGACTTTGTAGATTTCGACTGTTAAGACAAGGTTTCGTATTGGTTCATTGCATTGAGATTTCGCATTAACTTTGACCGCAATTAGGCCTCGAGTCCGCAATAAGTTCTCGGAGATATGGGCATCTCCAATTTCGATATTGCAACGGGTGAAAGGAGGAGTGACGACGCCCGCACGAGCGGCATCGAATGGTGAAACAAGTTGAATGATGAGTAAGAGTGCAACACCCAAGGTCCTGTGTTTATGAAGTTGATTTTTCATCCCTTGATGATGACAAAATCAGGAGATAAGCCTTCTTAGTTATCCACAGAGTATGTATATCTGGCGGAGGATGAGGGATTTGAACCCTCGATAGGTTGCCCTATACACGCTTTCCAAGCGTGCGCACTCGGCCGCTATGCGAATCCTCCCGAGGAGGTGAACTCTATCGGTGGCTGTAACTAT
>JBIILL010000104.1:0-3946 GCA_044232665.1 Candidatus Planktophila sp.
CGTTAAGTGCCTTTGCAATAGCTTCAGCATCTTTAGATCCGATCAGGCCACTCTTTTTGAGGATTGCAAGATGAGCCTTTGAAGAGCGTAGATCGTATGGTGCCAAGCGCCAATCAAAGTGCACGCTTCTAGACAGAGCAAAGACTGATTCCTCAGGTCCTTGCGCAAATCGTCCGCCCCAGAGAGCCATTACTTCCTCTTTCTATCTGCTTGTGCGTAAGCGAGCAATTCTTTCGCTAAATGGGCCCCACCTGTTGCTTTCTTGGACACCAAGATAATCGTGTCGTCACCTGCGATGGTGCCAATGACCCCGGTTAAGCCAGCATGATCGAGCGAACTAGCCAAAAAATGCGCTGCTCCCGGAGGAGTATGGATAACAGCCAAATTTGCACTGTGATCAACAGACAAAATTAACTTTGATGGAAGCGGTGTGCTGCGAACGATTGCAGAATCTGTGCTCTCGCCAATTTGATAGGTGCTTTCACCATCTCTGTTTCGGGCACGTACCGCACCGATCTCCTCAAGATCTCGGCTAGCAGTTGCTTGTGTGACTTTGTAACCAGCCTTCTTCAAGAGCACGACCAAATCTGATTGTGAATGGACCGCGCCCGACTTAATCAATGCGATTGCTTTTGCTCTACGAGCAGAAACTGACTGAGCATTACTTGGCATCTGCAATCACCTTCTTGAAGATTGCGATGAATTTGGTGATTTGAGCATCTGTAACTATTAGAGCAGGTGCGATGCGAATTGTTGTTGCATTAGCTGCGTTCACAAGCACGCCAGCTTCCCGCATAGCATCTGAAATATCAGATGCTTTTAACGATTCCAATTCGATTCCAAGCAACAAGCCAGCCCCGCGCACCTCTTTCACACCCGGGATCAGTGCTAATTCTTGGATTAAGTGCGCACCTTGCTTTTCAACCTTGCTTAAAATCTTCTTTGACTCAATAAATTCAATAGCTGCAAGACCAGCTGCAGTAGTTACTGGATTTCCACCAAATGTAGAGCCGTGATCTCCAGGTTGAAAAAGTTCTGCAGCTTTTCCTAATGCAATCATGGCTCCTAGCGGCAACCCGCCACCTAAACCCTTAGCCAAGGTGATTACATCAGGTGTAATTCCTGAGTACTCATAGCCAAACCAATCTCCAGTTCGACCGATACCAGTCTGCACGGCATCAATAACTAACAGTGATCCGTTCTTGTCACACAGTTTTCGAAGCTCCTGCAGGTAATCTGCTGGTGGAACAATTACTCCTGCCTCACCCATTATCGGTTCAATAATTACCATCGCAGTTTTCTTACTCACCGCTTTGCGCATCGCATCAATATCGCCAAAGGGAACATGCTTAACACCCTTAATCAGTGGCAAGAAAGGCTCTCGCTTCGAAGGTTGTCCTGTTAGTGACAAAGCTCCCATCGTCCGCCCGTGAAAGGCACCCTGGGCTGCAACAATTCGCACTTTTCCTGTGCGACGTGAAAGCTTTAACGCCGCCTCATTTGCCTCTGCTCCAGATTGGCAGAAGAAAACTTTTGCGCCTTTATCGCCAGTCATCGCTGTTAACTTTTCCGCCAATGCAATTGCATTGGGGTGAGCATAGAAATTACTGACGTGGCTCAATATAGAAACCTGTTTGGTTACTGCTTTAACTATCGCCGGGTGGGCATGCCCCAAGATGTTGGTTGCAATGCCGCCCAGGAAATCCATATAGCTCTGTCCATCGGCGTCGGTAACAAGTACTCCCTTGCCTTTTACCAAGGTAATCGAAGGTTTGCCGTAGTTATTCTGTAATGAACGGTCCCAACGGTTCAAATACTTCTTGTTTGTCATGCAACCACCAACGTTCCGCCTTGACCAGCTAGCGCTGATGCAAAGCTATCGGGATCTGTTCCATCAATGATACGAACCGCCTTTGCTCCAAATGAGAGTGCATCCAACGCAGCCTGCACCTTAGGAGCCATACCTTCGGCAAAGCCAGACTTAATCAATTCAAGTTCTGCCGCCGATATCTTTTCAATCAACGAATCTTTGTCCGGCCAATTGCGATAAATGCCTGCAACATCAGTCATGACGATTAATGAAGATGCACCCAGAGCTGCAGCTATGGCCGCCGCCGCAAAATCTGCGTTCACATTTAAGCCAGTTACTAAGTCTTCATCGGAAGAAACTGGTGCGACCACCGGAACAACTCCTTGATTTATAAGCTCAAGAAGGGCAGATGGATTTACCTTTGTCACATTGCCGACGAATCCAAGATCTGCCGGTGTGCCATCGATCAACTGTGTTCGTCGATTGGCAATCACCGTAGGCAATGTGCGGGCCGACATCGCTTGAGCCTTGATTCCAGCTTTGCCTAATGTCGCAGCAACCCCATTTCCAACCTGATTAACCAAGACATCTTCAACAACATCGAAGATCTCTTTAGTTGTTACTCGAAAGCCGCCGATCCAAGTGCTAACAATTCCTTTGGCATTAAGTGCCTCATCAATTTGCGGGCCGCCGCCATGGACAACTACTACCTGCTCCCCTGTCTTTTGTGCAGCAGAGATGGCTTTAGCAAAGTTACCATTTTCATCCTTCATAGCATGGCCACCAAATTTAACGACGATCACAATAAGACCCTAAGCGCCGATACCGTCGAGGGCCAGACCACTAATCTCTGCAAGACCACAGATCAAGTTCGCATTTTGGATCGCTTGCCCTGCAGCACCTTTGCCCAGATTATCAATCGCAACAGATACAACTAAGCGCTGAGTGTGTTGATCAACTGCGACCTGCAATTGAACCTTGTTGCTTCCAGTAACAGCACTTGTCTTAGGCATTTGACCTAGCGGCAAGACATCAACAAAGAATTCAGTTGCATAATGCTTTGCAAAAAGATCATGGGCCTGCTGCGTAGTTAGCGCAGAGTTTAGTTTTGCTGTGATAGTTGAAAGAATTCCGCGCGGCATTGGTGCCAGGATTGGTGTGAAAGAGATCTTTGCTGGCTTCTGCGCCACTGCCGAAAGAGCCTGTTCAATCTCAGGGGTATGTTGATGAACGCCACCAAACTTGTAAGAGGTAAGCGAACCCATTACCTCGCTACCAATCAGATTAATCTTTGCACTGCGACCAGCACCTGTTGTGCCAGATGCTGCAACAACAACGATGTCAGAAACATCAATCAGATTGAGTGCAGGTGCGATACCGACGGAAATTGATGTTGCATAACATCCTGGGTTTGCTACTTTACTTTCCTTTTTAATTACTTCGCGCTGACCTGGTGCTAGCTCAGGCAGCCCATAAACCCAGGCACCTGCATGTTTTCCACCGTAATACTTTTCCCACTGCGCAGGATCTTCTAATCTAAAGTCAGCGCCAAGATCGACGATCTTGACACGTGATGGAATCTTTTCAACCAAGGCAGCTGACTCACCATGAGGCAGTGCGAGAAAAACTAGGTCGAGGGAAGCAAAATCGATCGAATCTGTAGGGACAAAACTTTTACCCGCATAGCTTTGGAGTTGAGGATGAACAGTTGTTACCTGCTCCCCCGCATTTGAGTGTGCGCTGACGACTGTGACCTCAAAGTGTGGATGGATGGCGAGCAGCCTTAAAAGCTCTCCGCCTGCATAGCCGCTTGCACCGATGACCGCTGTTTTCATGACTTTAGTGTAAGTCATTATCTATAATTATGCAATACCATGCATAATTATGCGGTTCGAACAACAGCTCCGAACTTGGCCGCAGCAACGGCTGTGGCCGCCTCACGCATGGCAGATACCTCTTCACCCGTAAGGGTTCGATCCTGTGCACGGAATACAAGGGTGAAGGCAAGTGAAATCTTGCCATCGCCAATCTTGTCGTAGCGATCAAACAGGGTAATTGACTCAAGCAGATCCCCTGCGCCTGCGCGCAGTGCACCCTCAACATCCGCTGCACTCACAGTTGATTCAACAATCAAGG
>JBIILL010000032.1:0-11547 GCA_044232665.1 Candidatus Planktophila sp.
GCAAGTACTTCTTACAACCGAAGATGTTGTTCGCCGTTCGCATTACCAAAATGCACAGCGCACACTGTTTCGCCTCTTGCAATTAGGTGTTGTGCCAATCATCAATGAAAACGACTCTGTTGGTACTGGTGAAATTCGCTTCGGCGACAATGATCGCCTCGCCGCACTAGTTGCATTGCTCATTAGTGCAGACTTATTGGTTTTGGTTTCCGACATTGATGCACTCTATGACGCACCTCCTTCACAAGCAGGAGCACAGAGAATTAGAGAAGTACCAGTCATTGCAGATATTGAAGCTGCAACACTTGGTGGTGCGGGAACCGCAGGTGTTGGTAGTGGGGGAATGGTTACCAAGGTAGAAGCAGCGCGCATTGCGACCTCTGCGGGAATTCCAATGTTGCTAACCTCTCTAGCTGATGCAGAAAAATCATTACGTGGTGAAGAACATGGAACTCACTTCCATGCTCAAGCAAGTAAAACCACTTCGCGACTTCTTTGGCTTGCACATGCAACAACACCACAAGGCAAGTTGATTCTTGATGCAGGTGCAGTAATTGCCATTTTGGAACGAGGCGTTTCTTTACTACCAGCCGGAGTTACCGCTGTTGAGGGTGAATTCATTGCAGGAGATGCAGTTGAACTAGTAGGACCAACTGGAAAAGTAATCGCACGTGGTCTTGTTGCATTTGATTCTGAAGACTTGCCACAAATGTTGGGGCGTTCTACGAAAGAACTCGCTGCATCATTAGGCGCGGAGTATGAACGTGAACTAGTTCATCGTGATGATTTGGTGTTGATCTAATGAGCGCGCAGACATTGATAAATACATTAGCTGACACAGCTCGTGTCGCAGGCCGCACTTTGACTGTTGCAACTGGCGCTCAACGCAAAGCAGCGCTTCAAACTATCGCAGATGCCATCGAAGCTCGAAGTGCTGAAATTCTTGCAGCTAATGAAAAAGATATGACTGCCGGACGTGCTGCAAATCTGAATTCATCTCTTTTGGATCGACTTTTACTGACCCCTGAGCGCATCAAAGGTATTGCTGGGGGAGCGCGCCAAGTAAGTGAACTTCCAGATCCACTCGGTATCACATTGCGCAAATCAACTTTGCCTAACGGCATTGAGTTGGAACAAATTTCAGTTCCATTCGGCGTTATTGGAATGGTCTATGAAGCCCGTCCGAATGTGACTGTTGATGCTGCAGTAATTTTGCTGATGTCAGGTAATGCGGCACTTCTTCGAGGTTCATCTAGTGCTTCCCATAGCAATGAGATCTTGGTCCGCGTAATGCGTGATGCTTTAGCGAGTACTTCGATTTCTCCAGATGTTATTCAGTTAGTTCCATCTGAGGACCGTGAGACTGTTAAGGCGCTGCTAAATGCCCGAGGCAAAGTGGATTTAGTTATTCCTCGTGGAAGTGCCGCACTAATCCGCATGGTGGTTGATGAATCAACTGTTCCAACAATTGAAACAGGCGCTGGTGTGTGCCATGTTTATATCGATGAGTTTGCAGATCTATCAAAGGCATTGCCAATCATTATTAACTCAAAGGTTCAGCGCCCTAGTGTGTGTAATGCCGCAGAAACAGTTCTACTTCATACTGCAATAGCTAATGAATTTGGACCAGTTGCACTAAAGGCGTTGCATGAAGCTGGGGTTATCTTGCACTGTGATGCCGCAACACTTGCGATTGCTAAGAACGCTGGTATTCCAGCAACACTTGCTACCGATGAAAACTTCTGCACCGAGTATGGAACATTAGAAATCAATGTTGCCGTCGTTGGATCTGTGGATGCAGCAAGTGCTCACATTGCAAAGTTCGGCACTCAACACACAGAGGCGATAATTTCTGAAGATAAAGCGAATGTGAAAAGATTTATTGCTTTGGCAGATTGCGCAGCTGTCATGGTCAATACATCCACCAGATTTACAGATGGTGAGCAGATGGGATTTGGGGCTGAAATCGGTATCTCAAATCAAAAATTGCATGCCCGCGGCCCTATGGGACTTGAAGCGATGACCACCACCACTTGGATAGTTACCGGAAACGGCCAAATTCGCAGTTAGCGAGCAAATTAATTAGACTGAGCCCCATGAGCAGCCTTTCACGTGATGATGTCGCAAAACTTGCAGGCCTTGCCCGCATCGAAATGAGCGATGAAGAGTTAGTGAATCTGTCTAATGAGTTCACAGTCATCTTGGATGCAGTTGCCCGAGTTCAAGAGGTTGCCGGCGCAGATGTTGAACCAACTTCGCATCCACTGCCACTTCGCAATGTTTTCCGCCCAGATGTAGTGGTGCCAAGTCTTACTCCTGAAGAAGCACTATCTGGTGCACCTGCGCAAGAAGAACAACGCTTCCGCGTCCCGCAGATTTTGGGTGAAGAATGATTCGCAATAACGCAGCCGACATGGCGGCAAAGCTTGTTGCTGGAGAAATCACTTCTGTTGCATTAACACAGGCACACCTCGATCGAATCGCTGCTGTTGATGCAGATGTACATGCATTCCTTCATATTGATACTGAAGGCGCACTTGCACAAGCTGCTGCAGTTGATGCAAAGCGCGCAAAGGGTGAAAAGTTGTCACCACTTGCAGGTGTTCCGCTCGCACTGAAAGATGTCATGGCCCAAAAAGGTATTCCAACAACCTGTGGTTCAAAGATCCTTGAAGGATGGCGACCACCATATGACTCAACAGTTGTTGCAAATCTGAAGAAGAATGACATTGTTATTTTAGGTAAGACAAATATGGATGAGTTTGCAATGGGCTCATCAACTGAAAACTCTGCATATGGTCCAACGCACAACCCTTGGGATTTAACTCGTATTCCTGGCGGTTCAGGTGGCGGATCATCTGCAGCACTTGCCGCTTTTGAAGCACCTCTTGCAATTGGTACCGATACTGGTGGATCAATTCGCCAACCTGCAGCTGTAACAGGAACTGTTGGAGTGAAGCCAACGTATGGCGGAGTTTCTCGTTATGGCTTAGTTGCTTTTTCTTCGTCACTTGATCAAGCAGGTCCTTGTGCTCGCACAGTCTTAGACACAGCGCTGCTACATGAAGCAATTGCAGGACATGATCCAAAGGATGCGACAAGCATCAACGCACCAGTCCCACAAGTTGTTGCTGCTGCTAAATCTGGTGATGTTAAGGGAATGAAGATTGGCGTTGTCAAAGAACTGAACGGTGATGGATACCAACCAGGAGTTCGTGCGCGCTTTGAAGAGTCACTTGAATTGTTAGCAAAAGCTGGCGCAGAAATCGTTGAAGTATCAGCCCCCAACTTTGAATACGCCCTTGCTGCCTACTACTTAATCGCCCCATCTGAATGCTCTTCTAACTTAGCTCGCTTTGATGCGATGCGTTATGGCTTGCGCGTTGGCGATGTTGATGGTGCATCAGCGGAATCAGTAATGAATTTGACCCGTGAGGTTGGCTTTGGCAAAGAGGTAAAGCGCCGCATCATCTTGGGAACCTATGCCTTGTCATCTGGTTACTACGATGCGTATTACGGAAGCGCACAAAAGGTTCGCACACTTATCACTCAAGATTTCACGAAGGCTTTCGAAAAAGCAGATGTTCTGGTTTCTCCAACATGTCCGACAACTGCATTTAAAATTGGCGAGAAAGCCAATGATCCTTTGGCAATGTATTTAAATGACATCGCAACAATCCCAGTAAACATGGCAGGTATCGGCGGAATGTCTTTGCCTTCGGGCTTGGCTGATGAAGATGGGTTGCCGGTTGGTTTTCAGATCATGTCGCCTGTTATGAAGGATGAGCGCATGTACTCAGTTGGTGCAGCCCTTGAGGCAGCGCTACTTTCCAAGTGGGGTGCGCCATTACTGGATAAGGCACCAATTATGGGAGATGCTAGATGACTCTTTCATATGAGGATGTAGTTGCTAAGTACGAACCAGTATTGGGCCTTGAGGTTCACGTTGAGTTGAATACGAACTCAAAGATGTTTTGTGGTTGCAGCACAATCTTTGGCGCAGAGCCAAACACGCAAACCTGTCCTGTTTGTTTAGCTTTGCCAGGTGCTTTGCCTGTCGTAAACGAAAAGGCAATTGAATCAACGATCAAAATCGGGCTTGCACTTAATTGTTCCATCGCTCCATTTTCACGTTTTGCACGAAAGAACTACTTCTACCCAGATATGCCAAAGAACTTCCAGATTTCTCAATATGACGAGCCAATCTGTGTTGACGGCTATGTAGATGTTGAAATTGAAACAGATGAGGGCCCAAAGAAGTTCCGTGTTGAAGTAGAGCGCGTGCACATGGAAGAGGACACAGGTAAGTCGCTACACGTTGGTGGGGCTACCGGTCGTATTCATGGCGCTGAATATTCACTGCTTGATTACAACCGTGCAGGCATTCCATTAGTTGAAATTGTTACCAAGATTGTTCCTGGCACAGGAAAGTACGCACCAGAGGTAGCAAAGGCTTATGTTGCCGAGTTACGTGACATCTTGCGCTCATTAGGTGTCAGCGATGTAAAGATGGAGCAAGGTTCACTTCGTTGTGATGCCAACGTATCTTTGCGACTAATCGGTGCAGAAAAGCTTGGCACTCGTAGTGAAACTAAGAATGTGAACTCACTACGTTCTGTAGAGCGCGCGATTCGCGGCGAAATGATTCGCCATGCAGAGTTGTTAAATGCAGGTGGACGAGTTGTCCAAGAAACTCGTCACTTCCAAGAAGACACAGGCCTTACTCGCTCTGGTCGTTCGAAGGAACAAGCAGAGGATTATCGTTACTTCCCAGAGCCAGATCTTGTGCCTGTTGAACCAGATGCTGCATGGATTGAAACTTTGCGCGCTGCATTGCCGGAGCGTTCATCAATTCGTCGCAAGCGCTTACAAGAGGCATGGGCTGTTCCTGACAAGGAAATGGCTGCGATGATTAACGCAGATGTTCTAGATATCGTTGAAGCAACTGTGTTGCTTGGCGCAGACCCTACAAAGTCTCGTACGTGGTGGCTCGGAGAAATTTCACGCATTGCAAACGATAAGGATGTTGCGATTGCAGACCTAGCAATTACTCCTGCTGATGTCGCAGAAATCGTGGCACTAGTTAATGCAGGAGAATTAACTGACAAGCTTGCACGACAAGTTGTTGAAGGCGTTATAGCCGGTGAAGGAAAACCATCAGAGGTTGTTGCCAAGCGTGGGATAAAAGTTGTAAATGATGATGGAGCGCTTATGGCAGCGATTGAGAAGGTTTGCGCTGAACAAGCAGAGACTGCCGAAAAAGTTCGCAACGGACACTTGCCTGCAGCTGGAGCGCTAATTGGCGCAGTCATGAAAGAGACAAAGGGCCAGGCAGATGCAGCCAAAGTTCGCTCACTATTGCTATCGCACTTGGGCCAAAGCGAAGGTTAGACTTATCTCATGCCTAATATGAAGCCCCGTTCTGGAATGGTCACTGATGGACTTGAAAGAGCCCCAGCACGTGGAATGTTGCGTGCTGTTGGAATGGGCGATGCTGATTGGGTAAAGCCACAAATTGGAATTGCATCGTCGTGGAATGAAATCACACCATGTAACTTGTCTCTTGATCGTTTAGCTAAAGCATCCAAGCAAGGGGTAATAGATGCTGGCGGATTCCCAATGCAGTTCGGAACGATTTCTGTTTCTGATGGAATTTCAATGGGTCATGAGGGTATGCACTTTTCTTTGGTATCGCGCGAAGTAATCGCAGATTCAGTTGAGTGTGTCATGCAAGCAGAACGTCTCGATGGAATGGTGACATTTGCTGGATGTGACAAATCATTACCTGGCATGATGATGGCTGCAGCGCGTATTGATGTTGCGAGTGTTTTTGTTTATGCAGGTTCTACATTGCCTGGCCAGGTTGATGGCAAAGATGTAACGATCATTGATGCATTTGAGGCTGTGGGCGCATGTGCTCGTGGATTAATTACACAGGAGCGAGTGGATCAAATAGAACGAGCAATCTGCCCAGGAGAAGGTGCCTGCGGAGGTATGTTCACCGCAAACACGATGGCAAGCATTGGCGAAGCAATCGGACTTTCTTTGCCAGGATCTGCCGCACCTCCAGCGGTTGATCGTCGTCGCGACACATATGCAATTGCATCTGGCGCAGCGGTCGTAGAGCTCATTCGCCAAGGAATTACTACCCGCGATATTTTGACAAAGCCTGCCTTTGAAAATGCAATCACAATTTTGATGGCATTGGGTGGTTCTACTAACGCGGTACTGCATTTGCTAGCAATTGCAAATGAAGCACATGTGGATTTATCTCTGGATGATTTCCACCGCATTGGTTCAAAGGTTCCTTTACTAGGAGATCTCAAGCCTTTTGGTCAGTTTGTTATGAGCGATGTCGACAAGGTTGGTGGAATTCCAGTTGTGCTTAAAGGCTTATTAGATGCTGGTTTATTGCACGGAGATGTCTTAACTGTTACTGGTAAGACAATGGCTGAGAACTTGAAGGAGATCAATCCACCTGATCCAGATGGACAAATTTTAAAGGCCGTCTCTTCTCCAATGTCTACAGATATTGGAATCACAATTCTTGGTGGTTCTCTTGCAACTGAAGGTGCCGTTTGTAAAACAGCAGGAATCGGAATTGAAAGTTTTGAAGGACCTGCTCGTGTATTTGAACGCGAACAAGCCGCTATGGAAGCGTTAGAAAATGGAACAATCAAAGCTGGCGATGTTGTTGTAATTCGTTATGAGGGTCCAAAGGGTGGACCGGGTATGCGTGAAATGTTAATGATTACCGGCGCAATTAAAGGCGCAGGACTTGGCAAGTCAACATTGCTATTAACTGATGGACGATTCTCTGGTGGTTCAACTGGTTTATGTGTTGGCCACGTTGCACCAGAAGCAGTCGATGGGGGACCGATCGCATTTATTAAAGATGGCGACACAGTGCGCATTGACATTAAAAACCGCACATTAGATTTGTTGGTAGATCCAGCAGAACTTGAAGCCCGCAAAGTTGGCTGGAAGCCGCTGACCCACAAGTACACCCAAGGTGTTTTAGCCAAGTATTCAAAGTTGGTTCAGTCCGCATCCAAGGGTGCTATCTGTCAGTAGCTCTCTCACAATATGAGATCTGCATCTCATCCCTTGACGTTAAGCCTGGATCATTGGAGAATAAGCGCATGAGCACAACATTTGTGGTGGTGATTTAAAGGCGCGTGATCGATTTGTGATCAGGCGCCACCCTCAGTTATCTGGGGGTTTTTTCATTTCACACACAAACAAGTTGAACACAACGAAAGGAGATGGATATGAGCAAGAAGATGAGTGGAGCTAAATCACTCGTGCAATCTTTGGAGTCTGCCGGCGTCGATGTGATGTTTGGGATTCCAGGTGGTGCAATTCTTCCTGCATACGATCCAATCTTTGATAGTAGTATTCGCCACATCTTGGTGCGCCACGAACAAGGCGCGGGACACGCTGCAACAGGTTATGCCCAAGTAACAGGTCGCGTTGGTGTTTGCATTGCAACCTCTGGTCCTGGTGCAACAAATCTTGTTACACCACTTGCAGATGCTGCAATGGACTCAGTTCCGATGGTTGCAATCACTGGCCAAGTTCCTTCAGCTGCAATTGGAACAGATGCCTTTCAAGAGGCAGATATCCGCGGAATTACGATGCCGTTTACAAAGCACAATTATTTGATTACTGATCCAAATGATATCCCTCGCGCAATTGCAGAAGCATTTTATATTGCCTCATCTGGTCGCCCAGGTCCCGTGCTTGTTGATATCGCAAAAGATGCGCTACAAAAAGAAACAGATTTTGTGTGGCCAAAGGATTTGTCTCTTCCTGGTTATCATCCTCAAATTGAACCTGAAAATCAAGCGATTAAAGATGCGGCAGCATTGATCGCTCAATCTTCAAAACCTGTTTTCTATGTTGGCGGCGGCGTTATCAAATCAAATGCTTCAAAAGAATTAATGCAACTTGCTGAATTAGTTGGAGCACCCGTTGTAACAACATTGATGGCACTTGGATCATTCCCGGATAGTCATCCTCAACATTACGGAATGCCTGGTATGCACGGAACTGTTAGCGCTGTTACAGCGCTACAAAAGGCTGACTTGCTTATTACTTTAGGCGCGCGTTTTGATGATCGTGTTACTGGAAAGCTTTCAACTTTTGCGGTTAATGCAAAGGTAATTCACGCTGATATAGATCCTGCTGAAATTGGTAAGAATCGCTATGCAGATGTTCCTGTAGTGGGCGACCTCAAGCACACAATCGCCGCACTTATCCCTGCAATAAAGGCAGAGTTTGCAAAGGGACGCGCAGATCTTGCTCCATGGCTAGCTGCAATGAACAAATTACGTGCTACTTACCCACTGGGCTATGACACTCCAAAAGATGGTTCATTGTCCCCGCAATATGTCATTGAACGAATCAGTGCGCTCACTGGCCCTGAGGCGATTTATGTTGCCGGTGTTGGTCAGCACCAGATGTGGGCTGCGCAATTTGTTAAGTATGAAAATCCACGAACATGGTTGAACTCTGGTGGTCTTGGAACAATGGGCTATGCCGTTCCTGCTGCGATGGGCGCAAAAGTTGGTGCACCTGATACAACAGTGTGGGCAATTGATGGCGATGGATGTTTCCAGATGACAAATCAAGAACTTGTTACCTGTGCGCTGAACAATATTCCCATAAAGGTTGCAATTATCAATAATGAGTCTCTTGGAATGGTGCGCCAATGGCAAACGCTGTTCTATGAAGGCCGATACTCAAATACGAACCTTGAATCAAAGCGAGTACCAGATTTCGTAAAACTTGCTGATGCGATGGGTTGTGTTGGATTAACGTGCGATCGACCAGAAGATGTTGATGCGATTATTAAGAAGGCTAATTCGATCAATGATCAACCTGTAGTTGTTGATTTCCGCGTATTCCGCGATGCAATGGTGTGGCCGATGGTTGCTGCTGGAACTTCAAATGATGACATTAAGATCGCGCGCGAAATGGCGCCTGACTGGGATTCACAGGAGCTCTGATGAGTACTCATACACTCGCCGTTCTGGTTGAAAACTCACCCGGTGTACTTGCCCGCGTTGCAGGTCTTTTCTCACGTCGCGCTTACAACATCGATTCTCTTGCGGTAGGTCCAACTGAGAATCCTGATATTTCGCGAATGACTATTGTCATTAATGTTGAAAGCCATTCATTGGAGCAGGTAATTCGCCAACTGGATAAGTTGGTTAACGTCATTCATATTGCAGAATTAAAGCTGGAAGATTCTGTTCAAGCTGAACTTCTACTTGTGAAGATTTCTGCCACAGCTAAAAACAAGTTTGATGTTGAAGCGGTCCTAGAGACCTATGGCGCATCAATCGTTGATGAGGATTCTGACTCTGTGACCATCGAGGCCACAGGAGATGCGACAAAGATCAGTGACCTACTTAACGCTTTAGAGCGTTTTGGCATCCGTGAACTGGCTCAATCAGGCTTAGTCGCGATCGAGCGTGGCAGCAGTTCGCTGGCAGACCGTACCCTTAGCACTCAAAGTATTCCTACCGCTGACAGCGGTCAGGCTGATTACCAAAACTAAAGACACCAACCCAAAGGCGAATGGAGAAATACCGTGGCAGCAACGATGTATCACGAAGAGGATGCCGATCTTTCAATCATCCAGGGTCGCAAAGTTGCGATCATCGGTTACGGATCACAAGGACATGCACACGCACTTAACCTGCGCGATAGTGGCGTAGATGTTCGCGTTGGTTTAAAAGATGGTTCACCATCTCGCGCAAAGGCAGAGGCTGAAGGCCTTCGCGTTGTGAGTGTTGCTGAAGCTGTTCAGGAAGCAACAGTCATCATGATTTTGGCGCCAGATCACTTGCAGCGTCATATCTACACAGATTCAATTTTACCTAACCTTAAAGATGGCGATGCATTGTTCTTTGGGCATGGATTTAACATCCGCTTTGGATACATCAAGCCATCAGCATCTGTTGATGTCTGCATGGTTGCACCAAAGGGTCCAGGACACTTGGTTCGTCGTGAATATGCAGCAGGTCGTGGAGTTCCAGTGATTGTTGCGGTTGAACAAGATTCAACAGGAAGTGCATGGCCGTTAACGCTTTCATATGCAAAGGCAATTGGCGGACTTCGCGCGGGCGGAATTCTTACAACATTTACTGAAGAGACTGAAACAGATCTATTCGGTGAGCAGTCAGTTCTTTGTGGTGGAGCATCACAGTTAGTTATGTATGGTTTCGAAGTACTTACTGAAGCTGGTTACCAGCCAGAAGTTGCATACTTTGAGTGCTTGCACGAGCTAAAGCTAATTGTTGACCTTATGTATGAAGGTGGAATTGCAAAGCAGCGTTGGTCAGTTTCTGACACAGCTGAGTTTGGTGATTATGTTTCTGGTCCACGTGTTATTGATCCACACGTTAAGGAAAACATGAAGGCAGTTCTTGCAGACATCCAGAGTGGTGTCTTTGCAAAGCGCTTCATTGATGATCAAGAAGCTGGTGGAACTGAATTTAAGTCACTTCGCACTAAGGGAGAGACACATCCAATCGAGGCTGTTGGCCGTGAACTTCGCAAGATGTTCTCTTGGATGAAGCAGTCAAAGGGCGACGATTACAAAGAAGGCAGCGCGGCGCGTGGCTAAACCTATTGTTTTAATTGCTGAAGAACTCAGTCCTGCAACACTTGAAGCACTAGGTCCTGATTTTGAAGTTGTTAACTGCGATGGTGCAAACCGCGCAGAACTTCTTGCAGCACTTGCTAAAGGTGTAGATGCGGTACTGATTCGTTCTGCTACCAAGATGGATGCTGAAGCTATTGCTGCAGCAAAGGGTTTGAAGGTTATTGCTCGCGCAGGTGTTGGCCTAGATAACGTTGACATTCCTGCAGCAACTGCAGCAGGTGTCATGGTTGTTAATGCACCAACTTCAAATATTGTTTCAGCTGCCGAATTAGCAATCTCATTGCTGATGGCTTCTGCGCGTTTCATTTCTCCAGCACACGCAGCATTGCGTAATGGAAAGTGGGCGCGCTCAAAGTACACAGGGGCGGAAATATTTGAGAAGACTCTTGGAATTGTTGGCTTTGGTCGTATTGGTCAATTGGTTGCTCATCGCATGCAGGCATTTGGAATGGATGTAGTTGCATACGATCCATATCTACAGCCAGCACGCGCAGCACAACTTGGCGTGCGCCTTGTTGAACTTGATGAACTGCTAAAGATTTCAGATTTCATCACTATCCACCTTCCAAAGACAAAGGAAACTGCAAACCTCATCGGTGTTGATGCATTGAAGAAGGTAAAGCCTTCTGTCCGCATCATCAACGCTGCTCGTGGTGGCGTACTTGATGAGGCTGCACTATTTGATGCAATCACAGAAGGTCGTGTTGCAGGAGCAGGACTTGATGTGTTCTCAACAGAGCCATGCACCGACTCTCCACTATTTACTTTGGATCAAGTTGTTGCAACGCCTCACTTGGGTGCTTCAACAGATGAAGCACAAGAGCGTGCAGGAATTGCAGTTGCTGTTTCAGTGCGTAAAGCGCTGGCTGGCG
>JBIILL010000105.1:0-3824 GCA_044232665.1 Candidatus Planktophila sp.
TTTTTGCACGGATTATTGGTTTACGAGATCATTCCGGCTTCCTCGGCCCGCTTCCCCTGCCTCAACATCCAAAGTCGAGACCGTTCACCCCCAAGATTTAAAGTGCTTTCACACTTACAACTTGGAAAAAGAAACGTATTTCTTATCCCCTATTTAATTGTCAATTTCGTTCGCCGTCGCAACGTTGCCTCAAAAATTGAGGTATCGAAGCGGCGGTGAACTAAGTGTAAATCAGGAAAGCGAGAAGGTGTTAATCCTCGTATTTTGATGCGGCGCGACTTGCTTTGCCGCTCAATGTAC
Organism: Candidatus Planktophila sp.; assembly: GCA_044232665.1. GTDB lineage: Bacteria > Actinomycetota > Actinomycetes > Nanopelagicales > Nanopelagicaceae > Planktophila. The sequence continues at coordinate 301 of JBIILL010000105.1, forward strand.
GCGAGACAACCCGCGAAACTTCACGGTCAGCCTCACGTTCTCTCAGCGCCTCACGCTTGTCATGGGCCTTCTTACCCTTAGCAACTGCAATTTCAACCTTGGCTTTTCCATCTTTGAAGTACAGCTGCAATGGGACAAGGGTTGTTCCAGAGTCCTTCAACTTACCAATAAGTTTATTGAGCTCATTCTTGTGAACAAGAAGTTTGCGATCACGTCGAGGAGTGTGATTAGTCCATGTGCCCTCGGTGTATTCAGGGATGTGAACACCCATCAACCACAGTTCGCCGTTATTGACCATGGCGAAGCCATCAATTAGCGATGCGCGGCCAGCACGAAGAGATTTAACTTCAGTACCAGTAAGCACCAATCCGCACTCAAGCACATCAGAGATTGAATAATCGTGACGTGCTTTCTTATTTTGGGCAATGACCTTGCGGCCTACCTCTTTAACCATGCCGCATCACCGCCCTCATTCATTGCATCCAAATATTGGATTGCAGGGCTCAATTCTCTCATTACCTATCAATGAGAGCCGCCAAGTTGGTGCGAATTAGACCTTCAGATAACGGCGAAGGGTGATTACCGAAGCCAGGATTGAAACAACTAAGCCTGTGGCTAGTAGATAACCCGATGCAATCCAGACCTCTCCCCAACCAAAGAACTTGGTAAAGGTTAGAAGCGGAGCAACGTTGGAATCGATTACTGTCTTTAAGCCAGCAAGTAATCCTGTCGCCAATCCCCAACCAATAATTGCAGAGATGACACCTTCCAATAAGAATGGAAGCTGGATTGACCAAGAAGATGCGCCAACAAGTTTCATCACTCCAGTTTCACGGCGGCGGTTAAATGCCGCAATGCGCAAAGTATTAGAAATCAAAAGTGCCGCTGTTAAGACCGATGCAAGTCCAACGGCTAATGCACCATTTCGAAGCACACCTAACAATCTAAAGAATTTTTCAAGAATCGTTCGCTGATCTTGAACAACATCAACTCCTGGTCGACCACTGAAGGCGCTAACAATTACTGAAAATTGAGTGGGATCCTTTAATTTAACTCGGAATGATTCTGGCAATTGATCTGCAGTCACGTTTTGCGCAATTGCTGAATCCTTAAATCGCTCTTGAAAACGTGTGAACGCTTCTGATTGTGATTCGTAGAAGACGCTATCGACAACGCTCATCTCTTGAAGATCCTGCTGAATTGTTAATCGCTGTGCAGCTGTCACTACTCCATTTGCACATGAAGGAGAATCTGAAAGATTTCCGCAAAGGAAAACAGATACTTCGATCTTGTCATACCAATAATCCTTCATTGCACCGACTTGAGCGTTAGACAGAAGGCCTATGCCAAGCAATGACAATGAGATCGCTGTTGTGACAACAACGGCAAAGGTCATAGTTAAGTTACGACGAAGTCCGATCCGAACTTCACTAAGAAGAAACCGTGCGCGCATTTGTTATCCCGTCCTTAACCCGTGTACCCATAAACGCCACGAACCTGATCGCGGATTACATTTCCTAAATCTAACTCAATTACGCGCTTACGCATTTGGTCCACAATGCCAGCATCATGTGTTGCCATCAAAACTGTTGTGCCCTCACGATTAATGCGATCAAGTAACTTCATGATGCCAACAGATGTTGCTGGATCAAGGTTTCCAGTTGGCTCATCTGCAATCAAAATTGGTGGGCGGCTAACGTATGCACGAGCAATCGCTACACGCTGTTGCTCTCCGCCTGAAATCTCAGAAGGCAAACGATCGCCCTTATCCTCTAAGCCGACTAGTTCTAGTACCTCTGGAACTTCTCGGTTAATCTCTTTTTGTGAGTATCCAAGAACATGCAATGTAAATGCAACGTTTTCAGTAATTGTCTTATTGGGAAGCAAGCGAAAATCTTGGAAAACTGTTCCTACAGAGCGGCGAAGCTCTGGAACTTTGTGGTTGGCCAATGTTCCCAAATCTTTTCCTGCCACATGAATTGAACCTGATGATGGACGCTCTTCACGAAGAACTAAACGCAAGAATGTTGACTTTCCTGAACCTGAAAGCCCGACAAGGAATACAAACTCGCCTTTTACGATCTCGAGATTTACAGAATCAAGGGCTGGACGCTCCTGACCAGAGTAAATCTTGGTGACATTTTCAAAGCGAATCATTAAATCTCCCATTGCATCTGCGGGGTGGAATTTCGGGGAACCACCTTCGACCTGCGCTTAGTTTATGGATTACAGGGCAAAATCCTCGGATCTAACGCGGGTTTGAGCCTGAATAAAGTGTGAGATTCATCGAATCCCGCACATTCTCAGCAATTAGGAACTTCGGCGCCAGCGAATTCCGGCTTCGATGAACTCATCGATTTCACCATTTAATACAGCTGATGTGTTTCCGGTTTCATAATCGGTGCGCAAATCCTTAACCATTTGGTAGGGGGCCAGAACATATGAACGCATCTGATTACCCCATGATCCTGAGTTATCGCCCTTAAGTGCATTTATCTTTGCCTGCTCTTCTTGGCGACGACGCTCTAATAACTTGGATTGCAATACAGCCATTGCTGTTGCTTTGTTTTGAATTTGAGAACGCTCGTTCTGACATGAGACAACAATGCCGGTTGCAATGTGAGTTAAACGAACTGCAGAGTCTGTGGTGTTAACCCCTTGCCCGCCAGGACCCGAAGAGCGGTAGACATCAACGCGAATATCTTTTTCATCGATTTCAATGTGATCACTTTGTTCAACAACGGGAACAACTTCAACGCCGGCAAATGATGTATGACGACGGCTTTGGCTATCAAAAGGTGAAATTCGAACTAAGCGATGTGTTCCTTGCTCGACAGATAATGTCCCATATGCATATGGAGCAGAAACTTTAAATGTAGTTGATTTAATTCCCGCTTCTTCTGCATAGGAGGTTTCAAGGACATTGACTGTAAAGTTATGGCGTTCGCAGTAACGCAAGTACATGCGCATAATCATCTCGGCCCAGTCGGCTGCTTCTACTCCACCTGCCTCTGAACGAATGGTGATCAAAGCATCACGATCGTCATACTCGCCATTTAATAAAGTCTGAACTTCTAGTTCGCCAACAGATTTCTTAACTGCATCGAGCTCATTTTCGGCATCTTGAATTCCGCCTGGCTCACCGGCAGCCAATTCAAAAAGAATTGATAGATCCTCCACGCGCTGACGCAATCCAGAAAGCTTGGCAATCACAGATTGCACCCGTGAGAGTCGACTTGTGATCTTTTGCGCAGCTTCAGGGTCATCCCAAAGATTAGGAACGCCAGCTTCAACCTCTAGTTCATCTGCTTGTTTCCGAAGTTTTGGCAGGTCCAAGACCTTTTCGATAGAAACTAGGGTCGCATCAACCGCGTCAATCTCTAAGTGATATTCGCGGGCGGCCATGTTGGAAGGATACTTGGCAAACAAAAGACCCCCGCACCGTTAAGCGCGAGGGCCTTTCGTAACGCTAGACGTTTGCAGGTGAAACAGAGCTCACCTACGCGAAACGAAATTTAATTACT
>JBIILL010000106.1:0-3794 GCA_044232665.1 Candidatus Planktophila sp.
ACTTTGCACTTATCGCAAATCTTCTTAACGCTTGGATTAACCTTCATGTTTATTGCTCCCCTTGTTACTTATAACGATAAATAATTCGACCCTTTGTTAGGTCGTACGGACTCATTTCCACAATCACACGATCGGCAGGAAGAATGCGAATGTAGTTCTTTCGCATCTTGCCGCTTATGTGAGCGAGGACTTTATGTCCGTTAGTTAGCTCCACGCGAAACATTGCGTTAGGTAAAGCCTCAGCTACGGTGCCTTCCATTTCGATGGCGCCATCTTTACTAGCCAAGCTGTACCTACATTTCTGTTTTAAGCGTGAAACAAGCGAACTCGTAGTTTAGGGCGCAGGCCCAAATAAGGGAAATCGGCCCCTTAGAACTACATTGTTGTAATTCAGGCCACAGATCAGTTGCGTTTTACGCTGAAAATCGAAGTTGCAAGTAGCACGGCAAGACCAATAAAGACCGCCCCTGCCCCAGATGCTGCAGCCAAAGAACCTGCCACCGCCGGGACCAAAAATTGACCAAATCGATTGCCCATCAAGCGGGCTGAAACTGCCATTGCACGCTCAGAACTTTCAGTCTTTTGAGAAACAAGTGACATTGTTAAAGGTTGTCCAACTCCTAGTGAAAATCCTGCAACGAATACAATTGCACCTAAAGTGATTGGCGTGTGAGCAAATGCCATAGCAACACAGCAGAGTGTAGAAATTATCGTGCTCCACCAGAGTAATTGGAAGGTAGTAAATCGGTTGCTGAGGCGTCCTAAGAAAAATCGTGACATCATCGTTGTGCCGGCACGAATCGCCAGGATCGCACCAATTGCATATGGTGAAAAGTTGTTTTCAGTTCCAAACAATGGCAAGAAAACAACCAACACATCGGCCACAGATGAAATTGCAAGTGAGATGTAGATTGCCGCCATAATCCCTGGGCGCTTCACAAGACTTACAGCAGCCTTGAATGTGCCTTCCGAGTTCTGCTTACCTTCCACAGTTGGCTTTTCATTGCGCCATCTAATGACCGGAACAAGAGCAATAATCGTTAGAACAACACCGAGCAAGAAAGCATTTGATGTTGACTTCGGCAATGTGCCATTAGAACCAGCAACGATGGAGGCAATGATTGGTCCAAGCATGTGACCGACAGATGCACTAAAGGTGTAGAAGCCAAAGTATCTGTCATAACTCTCACGCGGTGCGCGAAGTGCCACCATTGATTGACCACCAACCATGCAGGCCAAGTGAGCTATTCCAGCTGCGGCAGTTGCAATGCCAAGGGTTATTAGTGAATCAGAAAAAATCAGTGCCAATGAAGTCAGCATCATCGCCACAGTTCCATAGATGACGAACTTAGCCTCACCTAACTTTCCAACCAAGGATCCAAATTGAAGTGCAAGTAGAACTGGAAACAATGCATATAGCGCAGCGATCAAACCAACTTGAGCCGCATTTGCATCTAATTCGATCGCACGATAAGTAATCATCGGACGAAGAACATAAATCGTTGCTTGCGTCAGGGTGGAAGAGAGCAGGAGTGGCTTAGCCCACGGAAGAAGCTTTTCTGCTGACATTTACTTCTTTACAGCAAACTGCTTCTTAAAGTTCCACACAAATGGACCAATGATTACTAAGAATAAGATGCCGTAAATGACTTTAGGAAATGCTCCAGCAATCAAAATATTCCAGTCGCCTTGGCTAATTTGCAACGCTCTCTTGAAGTAAAGCTCTGACAAGGGCCCAAGGATTGCACCAATGATCAAAGGTGTAATTGGCACTCCAAATCTGCGAAATAAGAACCCAATAAGGCCGATCACAAGTGCAACTTGCAAATCAAAGGTTGAATTATTGAGGGCATATGCACCAAGGAGTGCAAAGGTGGTAATTCCTGCATACAAATAATGGGATGGGATCTTAAGTAGCATGACCCAAAAACGAATGAGAGGAAGGTTTAGCACCAGTAACAAGAAGTTTCCGACAAAGAGTGATGCGATCAACCCCCACACAATTTCAGGGTTAGTCTGGAAAAGCATTGGTCCGGGTTGAATATTAAAGGATTGGAATGCAACTAGAACTACTGCTGCTGTTGCAGAAGTCGGTAGGCCAAGTGCAAGCATCGGAACTAGAACACCAGCAGCGTTTGCATTGTTAGCTGCCTCTGGTCCTGCCACACCTTCAATAGCACCCTTGCCAAACTCATCTTTATTCTTCGACAATGCTTTTTCAACACCATATGACAAGAAGGTTGGAACTTCAGATCCTCCTGCAGGAATTACTCCTAGTGGAAAACCAATAGCAGTTCCACGAAGCCAAGGCTTCCATGAGCGTTTGAAATCCTCACGAGTCATCCATGCTTTTCCATTAATCTGCAAGACAGAAGCTTTGATCATTGTGTGGCGACTTGCTAGATATAAAGTCTCACCGAGAGCGAAGATGGCAACAATAACTGTGACAGTTTCGATTCCATCAATAGCATTGAGATTGCCAAATGTAAGTCGCAGCGCACCTGATTGAAGATCCGCACCAATCAATCCAATAACTAGACCCATTGAAAGAGCGACTAATCCTCGAAGACGTGATGTGCCGAGCAAGGTGCCTACTGTTGCAAAAGCTAGAATGATGAGCGCTAAATATCCTGCAGGTTGAATTGTTAGCGCGAATTCAGCCAATACAGGAGCACCAAATGCAAGAAGTAATGTGGCAATAGTGCCGGCCACAAATGAGCCAATTGCAGCAGTTGCAAGCGCTGCACCAGCACGGCCAGCTTTGGCCATCTTGTTACCTTCCAGGGCGGTGATAACAGAACCACTTTCCCCGGGAGTATTAAGCAAAATAGAGGTAGTAGATCCTCCATACATCGCGCCGTAAAAAATAGCGGCAAACATAATCAGCGCTGATGTTGGATTAACAGTTAATGTAATCGGTAGCAATAAACCAATAGCTAAAGCAGGCCCAATACCTGGCAAAACACCAACGAGGGTTCCAAGGAATGTTCCTAAGAGGCCAAACATTAAATTTGTTGGCGTAAAGACGGTTTGGAAACCGTCTAACAACATTGCAAAATTATTACCCATTACTTGAAGATCCCTTCAAAAATTCCTGAAGGCAAATTAATGTTTAAACCCTTACTAAATGAGAAATAAACAATGAGGGCAAATACAGCGCTAATACAAAAATCTTTCAGAATTTTGCGAGATCCGAAGGCATATGCCACACCCCAGAAACAAACGGTGGCTGCTATTACATATCCAGCGATCTCAAGCAAAATAACATGTAGTCCAATTGCAGTGGCGACAATCGCCATCGTCTTTAAATTTAATGGTGTGAACGCGTCGCCAGGTTCATCTCCATCTGGTGTTCCATGATTTCCACGCAACACACTCACTATTAATCCCAATCCCACCAGAGTTGCAAATGTGGCAACCATGTATGGAAATGTTTGTGGACTAACAATTGAGTTGTCTTGTGGGATATCCATTCCTTTGGTGTCCCACGCAACAAAAATACCCAACAGGAAGAAGGAGCTGGCAAATACCAGCTCCCCCTTTCCGTGCTGAGTAACTTTGTTAAGAATCAATTAGATTCCTAGACCCTTCATTACTGTATTAATTTCTGGAATGTGCTTCTCAAGGAATGCCTTGAAAGCAGTTCCTGCAGCGAATTCGTTGTCCCAGTTGTTCTTCTTGAGCTGTGCCTGCCATGAAGGTGAGACATGCATGATGTCAATAACCTTGATCAGGTTGAGGTAATCAGCCTTTGGAAGATCTGCTGGTGCCATGATTCCGCGCCAGTTTCCGTA
>JBIILL010000107.1:0-3776 GCA_044232665.1 Candidatus Planktophila sp.
TTGCGTGTTACCTGCTTACCTTTCATTGTGTGAAAACGTGGGAACAAATCTTTAAACACACGCGCTTCGATGTGGTGAGTTCCTGGCATTCCATTTGCAGTTGGAGGACCTTCATAAAATGTCCATGTTGGTGCGCCTTCACGGGCTGCAACTGTTTTTTCAAAGATTGAGTTATCGCGCCAGAACTTTAAAATCGAATGTTCGACGACAGGCAGATCAACTGCTGCTGGAATGGCGCGAAATGACATAAAAAAATCCTCCAGAAAACAATCTCTGGAGGGACGATCGCTGCATCTGCAGCTTTCGCGGTACCACCCGCCTTGCACACCGTGGTGTGCCACTTCTTATCTTGCGTGCTGGTTCTAGATGAGCGCTAACCCATTTCTTCCTGCTGGCTCGTGAGGTGATATCCCCGTCAACGCCACTTACGCGAGGCTTTAAGTGTAGGTCATAGAGATATAAAAAAATGCTCGTGGCGTAATTGGTATAGGTGCCCCCTTGGGCATAAGGTTCGCGACATGCCTAAGAAGCCTGTTAAAAGAGCGGTTGCCAAGAAGGCTGCTGCGAAAAAGGCTCCTGCAAAGAAGGTAGCGAAAAAGGCTCCAGCTAAAAAAGCACCTGCCAAAAAGGCTCCTGCAAAGAAGGTAGCGAAAAAAGCACCTGCCAAGAAGGCTCCTGCAAAAAAGGCGGCACCGGCTAAAAAGTCAGCGGTGAAAAGCATTCCCGTTAAGAAAGCTGCAGGAAAGCCATTTCCTTCAAAGACCACTCTTACTGTTGATGAGAAATCACAAACAGTCTCTGTTTCTACAGTGTCAGCACCAGTTGTTGCGCCAGTTATTGAAGAGCGCCGATTGGTTATGCCGCCTCCACCACGTCCTGCAAAGAGTGGCAAGAAGGTTGCACCTCTTAAGCCAATCAAGGGTGCTCCAACCCCAGTAGTTGTTAGCGAAACTGAAGCTCCATGGACAGCGGCTGAAATAAAGGCGATCAAAGCTGAGATTTCAAAGGATCTAGAACGCCTACGTAGAGAGCTCGCAATTGTTGAACGCGAAATGGATGAATTGATTCAGGAATCTGGCGAAGGTGCTGGAGATGATCAAGCAGATGCAGGAACAAAAACTTTTGAGCGCGAGCATGAGATGTCACTTGTGATTAATGCACGCGACATGGTTTTACAAACAGAACGCGCACTAGAGCGTATTGATAACAAGACGTATGGAAATTGTGAAGAGTGCGGAGCACCAATTGGTAAAGCACGCCTTCAGGTATTCCCACGCGCAACTCTCTGCATGCTGTGCAAGCAGAAGGAAGAACGGCGCTAACTGTGCGCATGTGGCGGACACTCTTTGGTGTTGCCTGGTTCGTTTGGATCCTCGACTTAGCAACAAAGATCTGGGCTGTCAGCGCACTTTCCAATAAACCAGATATTGAAGTATTTGGTTCCTTTTTTAAATTGACCTTGGTTCGAAATTCTGGTGCCGCATTTTCCTTTGCAGAAGGTGCAACCATGTTTTTAAGTATTTTCGGATTAATTGTGTTGGGTGCAATTTTCTACTTCTCACCTCGAATTACCTCTAAAGGATGGGCAGTTGTTTTGGGCCTTGTAATGGGCGGAATTCTTGGCAATTTAGTAGATCGAATCTTCCGCGAACCAGGTGTTTTACGCGGACATGTGATTGATTGGATGCAGTTGCCGAATTGGCCAATTTTTAACATTGCAGACTCAGCAATTGTCATTGCTGCGCTTATCTCAATGGTGCTTTCTGCACGAAATATCCCACCCATAACAAAGGTAGGCTCATAGGTATGAGCAATCGCATCGCCCGCACATTAACCGTTCCTGAAGGCGTTGCAGGCGAACGTATTGATAGCGCATTGACTCGAGTTCTAGGGCTCTCTCGCACAGCTGTTGTTAAATTGCTAGAAGATGGTGACATCACAACGGGCGGCAAGCCAATGCCTAAGTCAGATCGTGTGAGCGCGGGACAAGTAATTGAAGTATTGATGCCAGAGCCAATTAACTCTGATCCAATACCTTTAACTCCAATCGATGGCTTAAGTATTATTTATGACGATAGCGACATTGTTGTGATTGATAAGCCAGTGGGATGTGCAGCGCATCCAAGTCCAGGGTGGACTGGCCCAACAGTTGTTGGTGCGTTGATGGCAGCTGGTTACTCAATTTCAACATCAGGCCCAGCAGAGCGTCAAGGAATTGTTCATCGCTTAGATGTTGGTACCAGTGGATTAATGATTGTTGCAAAAAGTGATGCAGGCTTTCATGTTTTAAAGGATGCGTTTCGTAATCGAACAGTCGACAAGATTTATCACGCAATGGTGCAAGGCCATTTGGATCCGACTACAGGAACTATTGATGCCCCGATTGATCGACATCCAAAAGAGGATCACCGTTTTGCAGTGATGGCTACGGGAAAAGAATCAATTACTCACTATGAGGTCATCGAGTTTTATCGAGGTGTGTCAATGGTGAAAGTTGAATTAGAAACAGGCCGCACTCACCAAATCCGTGTGCACTTTTCAGCCCTTCATCATCCTTTGGTGGGGGATACGACATATGGAGCAGATCCGGTACTAGGTAAGAGTTTAGGAATGTCTAGACCTTGGCTTCATGCTGCTGAACTTAACTTTGCCCATCCGGTGACAGGCAAGGCGCTTCACTTCGAAGCGCCATACCCAGCCGATCTCACACGCTCGCTGGCGTTGCTTTCCGACGCCGTTCTTCCATAAGCACTAATCTCGCCAATCATGTCCAACGATAATTTCGTACATCTGCACGTCCATACCGAGTATTCCATGCTCGATGGGGCGGCTCGCGTTGGCGATTTAATGTCTGAGGTTAAGGCTCAAGGCATGCCTGCAATTGCAATGACAGATCACGGCAATGTTTTTGGTGCATTTGATTTTTACAAAGCTGCGAAAAGCGCCGATATAAAGCCAATCATTGGAATCGAAGCGTATGTTGCACCAGAATCTCGGTTTGATAAAAAGCGTGTGCAGTGGGCCGCTGGTGGAGAAGATGATGTCTCTGGTGGTGGTGCATATACCCACATGACAATTCTGGCTGAAAACAATCAAGGCCTTGCAAATCTATTTAGATTATCTTCCCTTGCATCCCTTGAAGGTTATTACTACAAGCCACGCATGGACCGCGAGCTCTTAGCAACCTATTCAAAGGGATTGATTGCAACTACAGGCTGTCCGGGTGGAGAAATCCAAACTCGTTTACGTATGGGTGCATACAAAGAAGCGATCAAAGCAGCTAGTGCATATCGAGATATTTTCGGTGCAGAAAACTTTTATTTAGAGGTAATGGATCACGGGATTGAAATCGAAGCCCGCGTTAAGCAGGATCTACTAAAACTTGGCAAAGAGTTGGGATTACCACTACTTGCCACCAACGATCTTCACTACACAAAACAATCTGATGCTGCTGCCCATGAAGCGTTGCTCTGCGTGCAGTCAGGTTCAACACTGGCTGATCCCAAGCGCTTTAAGTTTGATAATGACACTTTCTATGTCAAGACCGCAGCACAAATGCGAGAGCTCTTTAAAGAGATTCCAGAAAGCTGTGACAACACATTACTTATTGCGGAGCGTTGCAACATCACACTTCGTGAGGGTGAGAACTTGCTGCCACAGTTTGAGGTGCCAGCAGGTGAGAGTGAAGATTCCTGGCTTAAAAAAGAGGCAGAACGTGGTCTCAAAGCTCGTATGGGAGATCGCTTAACCGCAGAGCATGAAACTCGTTTGCAGTA
>JBIILL010000108.1:0-3757 GCA_044232665.1 Candidatus Planktophila sp.
TGAAGTTTTCCTGCAACACAGTCATGTGAGAACACAAGTCCAACAGCAGCTTCACCGCGACCAACGATGGCAACTGGCCCAACGCCACTCTTTGTGTACTGAAGTACGTTCTTGTGCATCTTTGACATGTAGTCAAGTCCAGCAGCTTCGCCACCCAAACGTGTTACCTGTGTCCACAAAGTTGTGAATGCAGTTCCTGATGTTGATGGGTGTGCAGTTGAAATGTTCTTGGCCAACTTTGGATTTAAAAGTTCAGCCCATGAAGTTGGAGCTTGAAGACCTAAACGGCGAATTTCCTTTGTGTTAGTACAGAAACCAAGTGCACCAACATAAACGCCAGTCCAGTATCCATCGTCATCTTGATACTTCTTAGGAATAAGGTTTCGTGATGGTGATGCGTACTTATCGATGAGACCACCGATGCGAGCAACACCGAAGCCATCAGCTGGTCCGCCATGCCATACATCAAACTCTGGGTTGTTCTTGGCTGCATCAAGACGGGCAACTGTTTCACCTGATGAGAGACGAACAAACTTTGTTGTTACGCCAGTCTTCTTTGTAAATGCTGTAGTCATTGCGTTACACCATGCTTCGGTAGCACCACACACTACGGTTAGAGAACCGCTGAGTTTGCGTGCAGTTGAGTACTTAAGGCCCGCAGAGGTGCTTGCGCATGTAACAGTAACTCCGCCGGAGCTGTATATCTGACCCTCGTCATAGCAAACCTTGCCCGAGCGGTCTGATGCAGCGTTTGCTGGTGTAGCTGCAAAGCTCAAGACAGAAAGGCAGAGCAGGACAGAGGTTGCCACTGATGCAATTTTAATTTTTCTCATTCAACTTCCTTTACTTATCAGAGGGAAGGAACCTATGTCCCTTATGCAAGATTAGCCAAAAACTCACTACTTTTATACGATTTCACACTTTTTGAGGTCAAACAGTTGTACTTATTTCAGATTACAAATCTTTATCAAAGGCTTTTTACGCATGCGACCTAGCGCTAAGAGCGATTTTGGGGTGAAGGGCGGGCAAGTTGGCAACCCAATTCGTAATGTTTTAAAGCCCTAACTCAGCCAGCTTCTCTGTTACCTGCTTGGCAGATGGGTTAGTCATTGCAGCGCCATCACTAAAGACCAGTGTGGGTACGGTGCGATTGCCACCATTAACCTTCTCAACGATCTCAGCAGTACCTGGGACCTCTTCAATGTTGATCTCTTCAAAGGTAACACCAAGATCTGCTAACTGGGACTTCAGGCGCTTGCAGTAGCCGCACCAGGTTGTTGAGTACATAACAAATGACATTCGGTTCACTTTCTATTGAAGTGGGCAAAGTTTAGTCGCTAGAGAGAATTCTTGCCATCCACAGCTTCTCTAGCGACATCCACTCTCGTCACCTTCGCACCCTACTTTGCACTCGCCTGAATCTTTATCTCACATCATTAAGCACGCCGCCAGCGATTCTTAGTGATTTCCAGACATCCGTTTGGAATAGAGAAAAGGAGTGCAAACGAATGAATCTAAATGATGTTGTGACGCTATGCGTTGCAATAGCCACTCTCATACTGCGTGTATGGGAGATGCGAAGGAACCGTCGGGGAGAATCCGACGAGACCGATCAGTTGGACGACTGAGTTCGTATAAGGCAGTTGGGTCGGGATTGGCACCCCGGCTCAACTTCATTAATTAAAGCATACTTGTGTGTCACGCACAGTAACTTTAACTAGAAGGCAAAGCCCCGCAGATTAATCTCTATGGGGTTTTTGCTTACTATTTATTGAGCAGGTACAAAACCCTTGTGGCTACTTTGATTACCCACGAACTTCTATGTGATGCGATCCAGCGATAACCAGCACGGCCAACATTTCCAGTTGCTCCCAGCAACATCGCACCGATTCTATTTCCGCGTTTTTTTAGTAGGTATCTAATGGCATCTGCCCCTGAGTAGGTAATTGAGTCTGAAACAACATAGACCTGCTTGGCGCATTGCTCTTTAGTGAGATTAAAGGGTTGCAAATCTGCTGTTTGAAAAGCAATCGCATCCACAACTAGCTTGCGCTGAATCCAGGTTATTGATTGCTGACAAAACTCACAGTCGCCATCAAAGATGACAGTTATGGTGCTCATTTGTTTGAGAAAGTAATCTGCTGGCCATCTACTAACTGTTGATCAGGCATTCCCTTTAATACATGCACCTTGGCTTCACCAACAACTACCCAGTGCTCATCCCCGCTGCGCTTAACTATGGCTGTTAACTCATCAACTCCAATAAGGATTGAGTCATCAGGAACATGAAGCAAAACCTTAGCCGCACTCTCAGGAATCCATCTAAAGAACTTATTAAAATGCGGAATAACGCGGAGCTCTGGAAGCAGGTTAAGACCAGCTGATGGTGTCTTTTTTAGTAAGCGAAAGTTTGGAATGTGAGAACTTAAAACCATCGCACCTGCGCTGCACCCAGCAAGAGATGTTCCATTGCGCCAGTTCTCCTGGATTGCATCCCAGAGTGGCGTGCCCATAAGGGTTTGTGCCAAGTAGTGCGGATCTCCCCCAGACATATAGATCAGTGCACAGTTATGAATCAGCGAAACAAAGTCAGGGTTGTTGGCATCTTCTCTCGTATAGATCGGTAAGAAGATTGAGTCAACACCTAAACGATCTGCTTGGGTTTTCCCTAATTGTTTCCAGTACTCAAGCCGATCATCACTTTCTTGACCAGCTGCAGTTGGGATTTGAACATAGATAGCTCTTTTGCCGTTTTTAATTCCATCATCGATCAAAGATTGCTCAAAGCTAGCCATTGCAGGCAGATACTCACCAGAACCAACGAGGGCAAGTGATCCAATCATGCTGTGAAGTCTAGGTGTTCTTGTTATTGATTAACCATTGGAGTACTTGATCGGCAAAACCACGATCCAAAGCTGGGACATGGACTCCTCCATTGAGTGTCCATAACTCCAGGGAGCCATTGGCGCAATTAAACGAAGATGCTGTTGTCTCCTCCCCCGACATGGAGGCGATCAGATCTCTCTTTTTCTCAGAATCTGGTGCGCACTGATTGTTCTTACTCCATCGCTTTACAACTTCATTTACAGAGGGATAACTCTGAGCAAATAGAGATCCACCTTCATAAGAAATCGTTGCATCAGCATCGCCGTGAATATGAAGAACATTTGCGGACTTGCCAGCGCATTGCCCAGGATCAATATCCATAGATCCGGCCAAGCCGGCAATTGCTGCGACTTGATTCTTGCTTGTGCACAAGTACTGATAACTCATGAAGTGGCCGTTGGAGTGACCAAACAAATAAATGCGCGACTTATCTAGGTTATAGCTATCTGAAATCTCATCAATTAATCCATCGATGTACTCGACATCATTAACCCCGCTCTTTGCAAAGTCACAACAAGCATTAGAGGCATTCCAGTAGCGATTGCCCGATCCATCTTGCATTCCATTTGGCACAAGGTATGCAAGGCCGGCGGCTAATGCAGATTCCTTGAGGTAGGTGTAATTGGTTTGTGAAATCGAATCCCCTGAATAGCCATGGAGGTTAATTAAAATCCCTGTTAATTCTTTGGAATTATCAGGGGAAGGCAAGAAAAGTTCAGTAGGACGATCCGCACCGATGATGATGCTCGTTCTGTCGGCAAACTCTTGATTTCCAATTTCAGTATCAAGTGCCGATATCAACAGCACTAAGTTCGCTAGCGCCACCACCATGATTGCCTTAAAGAGAACTTTTCGTGGAGCTTTGAAAGTG
>JBIILL010000109.1:0-3751 GCA_044232665.1 Candidatus Planktophila sp.
GGCAATGACACACCAAAGCGTCGCGTGACCTTTGAGGAGCTCGTTGCAGAGGATGAAATCGACGTCCCTGACTTCATGAAGTAAGGCTTTGCCTCACTTATTTACTGATCGACGCAAAGGCTCCAGCCTTGGCGTATATGAATCCTTGAACTTTGGCTTTCATGTGGGCGATAATCCTGCTGCAGTAGCAGCTAATCGCGCATTGCTGGGGAATACACAATTCATGAATCAAGTCCATGGCAACGATGTTGTTGTAGTTGATCATGTGCTTGCTCAAGAGCCAACGTGTGATGCTCTAATTACGACAACTAAAGATATTTCACTAGCGGTCATGGTGGCAGATTGCATTCCACTGCTGCTTATTTCACGAGAGGCGGTAGCTGCTGTGCACGTGGGACGTGCAGGTTTAGTAAATAAGGTTGCAATTAAGACGCTGCATCACATGCGCACCCTTGGGGCTATTGAAGTTCATGCAATTCTTGGGCCATCTATTTGTGGCAAGTGCTATGAAGTGCCAGTTCAAATGCAACAAGATGTGATTGCAGATCATCCACGTGCATTTTCAACTACACATCAAGGAACTCCCGGGCTAGATCTGCCTGCTGCTTTGATTGCAGATCTTGCTGTCGAGGGCGTTTCGTATGAGGCATCATTGATCTGCACAAAAGAAGATCCGCTCTATTATTCTCATCGCAGGGATAATCCAACTGGACGTTTTGCGGGGGTAGTGAGCTTATGAACCGCAAAGAAGAGCTGTCTGACAACTTAGAGTTAGTACGTTCAAAGATTGCAAAAGTGGCAAATCACGAAGTGACCTTGATTGCTGTTACAAAAACCTTTCCGGTAAGGGACGCAGAGATTTTGCATGAGCTGGGAGTTCGAGACTTTGGTGAAAACCGAGATGCTGAAGGTGCTGAAAAAGCAGCAATTGTCTCTGGCACCTGGCATTTTCAGGGACAGATTCAAAGTAATAAGTTGAAATCGATTACTTCCTGGGCATCAGTTATTCACTCTCTCGATGACCCGCGACACTTTGAAATTATTGAAAAAGTCGCACCGCATCCTTTGCAGATATTCCTGCAGGTTTCTTTAGATGGTGCCCATCATCGCGGGGGAGCAGGTCTAGAAGAGTTGCATTCCTTGGCCGCTTTAGTTGAAAAATCCCCAACCCACACCCTGGCTGGCCTGATGTCAGTGCCGCCAGTGGAGATGGATCCGAATGATGCTTTTGCCCAATTAGCAGTGATTCATATGGAGTTTATTAAGCTTTTTCCAGGGGCTACATCTTTATCTGCCGGCATGAGTGGGGACTATGAAACGGCAATTTCCCATGGTGCGACACATGTGCGCGTAGGTTCATCAATCCTCGGTTCTCGCTCACCCCACCTATAACCTTTACCTATGTCTAATCCAATGCGTCGTATCGGAAACTATCTTGGCTTGATGGATGATCCTCAGTTTGATACTCCAGAAGCTTCATCTACTCCAGCTGT
Organism: Candidatus Planktophila sp.; assembly: GCA_044232665.1. GTDB lineage: Bacteria > Actinomycetota > Actinomycetes > Nanopelagicales > Nanopelagicaceae > Planktophila. Next base: position 1,494 of record JBIILL010000109.1, read on the forward strand.
TGGAACAACCGGTGATGTTCGCATCAAAACTCGCGAAGCTCGTTCAGTATCTGCCGTTCGTCGCTCATCAGTTGTTGAAGTAGCACCTCAGCTTGATCTTCCAGTTTTAGATCGCATCATTACCTTGCATCCTCGTTTCTATAACGAAGCGCGCACAATTGGTGAGCACTTTCGCCTGGGAAACCCAGTGATCATTAATCTGACCGATATGGATGAGTCAGAGCACAAGCGACTTGTTGACTTTGCAAGTGGACTTGCATTTGGTTTGCACGGAACTATCGAGCGCGTAACCAAGAAGGTGTTTTTGATTTCACCTGCAAATGTAAATGTCAGCATCGAAGACAAATCAGCTGCTGCACAAGCAAGCTTTTTTAACCAGAGCTGACCTATGTTGAGCGTTGGCTCACTGCTTGCAACTATTCTGCAAGTTTTTCTCTATGCCCTGCTTGGTCGCTTAATCTTTGATTATGTTCAAATGTTTTCCCGCACCTGGCGCCCAAAAGGTCCAATCCTGTATTTAGTCGAAGCTATTTATACGGTTACTGACAAGCCGATGAAGTTTGTTGGACGCTTCGTTCCACCACTTCGACTTGGATCTGTAAGCCTAGATATGAGTTTCATTGTGCTCTTTTTCGGAACACAATTACTGATGAGCTTTGTCAGGGGTATTTAGTTTTTAACTAGTACGACCTCAACACCAACCTCAGCATCAGTTACAGCTAGAGAGCTATCCCGCACCATTGATAAAGCCAAAACCTCATCTGCGATGTGTTGTTTGTCAGACTCAATTGCTGCTGCAATTTCTTCCGTCGCATTCCATGTCAGATTGATTCGATCAGAGATATCAAAGCCATCACTCTTTCGACGCTCTTGAATAAATCTGATTACCTCTCGCACACTGCCTGCTGCAATCAAGGCAGGGGTGAGTTCTAGGTCCAGCGCAACGCTTTCTCCATCATGTGAAGAAACGCTCCATCCGCTCTTTGGAACTTCAGTGATTACTAGGTCATCGAGTGCGATCTTCCAAGTGCCCACCTTTGTTGAACCTGCTCCGCGCAAAGTCTTTACAAGCGCAGTTGCATCGGTTGCGGCAATTGCCTTTGAGATCTCTTGCACCGCCCCGCCAAACTTGGCACCGAGTGATTTGAAGTTAGCTTTCACGCTGATATCAACGAGGTCGCCATCTGCTGAGGCAATATCTTCAAGAGTTTGAACGTTGAGCTCATCTGCAATCTGCTCACGCATTTGTTCTGGCAGGGTTGACCAACCACTTGCAGCAATTAGTGCGCGGCCCAAAGGTTGGCGAATCTTGATTCCAGATTCCGCCCGGGTTGCACGACCCAGCTCCACAATGCGTCGGGTTAATGCAACCTGTGATCCAAGTTCTGTATCAATTGCAGAGGCTTGTGCAACTGGCCAATTAGTTAAGTGCACAGAGTCTGCAGCAGATGCATCTGTTGGACGCACAAGCTCTTGCCACACCTGCTCAGTAATAAATGGAACGAGGGGAGCGAGCAGTTTTGTGAGAGTTACTAAACATTCATGCAAGGTGCCTAGGGCTGCAACATCACCATCCCAGAAACGACGACGAGAGCGGCGCACATACCAGTTCGATAAATCATCGATAAAGCGAGCAAGTGCTCGGCCTGCAATTTGTGAATCAAAATCTTCAAGGGCAGCATCAACCTCTTGAATCAAGATGTTGAGCTCAGAGATGATCCAACGATCCATCAATGGACGATCTGCAAGTGCTGGTGTTTGTGAAATTTCAAAGTTAGAAGCATTTGCATAGAGAGCATGGAAGGAAACAGTGTTCCAGTAGGTCAACAAGGTCTTTCGAACAACTTCGTTGAGGCTGTCATGTCCAACGCGGCGTGCTGCCCAAGGAGATCCGGCGGCCAACATGTACCAACGAACAGCATCTGCGCCGTGTTGATCCATAAGTGCCATCGGCTCTAGAACATTGCCTAGGTGCTTACTCATCTTGCGGCCATCCTTATCAAGGATATGACCAAGGCAGAGCACTGTCTTATAAGAAGATTGATCAAAGACCAATGTTCCGATTGTCATAAGTGTGTAGAACCAACCGCGAGTTTGATCGATTGCTTCGCAGATAAAGTCAGCAGGGTATGAAGCTTTAAACTTTTCTACAGAACCCTCTTTGTGTGGGTATCCCCATTGGGCAAATGGCATCGCACCGGAGTCATACCAACAGTCAATAACTTCAGGCACACGTGTCATTGTTTCTGAGCACTCGG
>JBIILL010000033.1:0-11210 GCA_044232665.1 Candidatus Planktophila sp.
AGGCAATGCAGGTTGCGACAGTGCAACACCATCTAGTGGTGACGTGCGGCCCTTTTCCTTCTTCTTAATCTCTTCCCAATTTTCAAGGACCTCTTGTGAATCACGGACCTCAACGCCTGCAAACACATGAGGATGTCTGCGGATTAGCTTGTCAGCAATCCCCTGGGCAACATCTTCAATTGAGAATGGATCTGTTGGATGTTCTTCAGCCATACGCGCGTGGAAATACACCTGCAGTAAGACATCGCCTAGCTCTTCGCGCATATCAACACGGCTGTCAGATTGCACAGCATCTACAAATTCGTATGACTCTTCTAGCAAGTATTTAAGGAGAGACTCATGAGTCTGTTCTGCATCCCACGGACAACCACCCGGTGAACGCAACGTATTCATGACTTCAACTAGGCGTTGAAGCTGTGAATCGTGCATAGCTACGAACTAGTTACCTGAAGGAGTTACGGCAGATGATGCTGAGTCAGCTGCTTGAATATCTGCAGTCTCTGCATTCCACTTACCGTAGCGAGGATTGACTGTTACGCCAAGCTCTTTTGACTTAGCAACAACAAGTTTTTGCAACTCAGGACCAACTTGATCTTGGGTCACACCAGCAGCAATAAGTGCCTGGCTAATCTTGTCAGAAAATGAAATTGCCTCGATGTATACATCAAGGTCTGCTGGTGCGATTCCAGCGCTCACTAATGCATTTGGAAGTGATGTTGTTCCGCCAACTTGCTCAATAATGCTTGCACGACGTGTATCAATCTCAGCCTTTGTCACTTCAATCTTTAACTCTTCTCCTAGCGCGCGAAGAAGCTTGCTGAGCAAGTGAAAGCGAAGTTGTGAGCGGTTAAGAGACTCACCTGTTTCTAATTGCATCTGCGTTGTGTCTACTTTTGCTCGTTCAGCAAGAATTGAATCAATACTGCCTTGCACTGTTGCTTGAGTAATTTTGGTATCGCCAACTGTTGCTGCCGCTCCAACTTGTGAGCATCCTGTTAATAGGAGTGCTGTTGCTGCGATAATTGCAAGAAACTTCTTCACTATGAGCTCGCTTTCGGTACTTCGCTTAGTTGGATAAGGGCCTCAACGACCCAGGCCAGAAGAGAAGTATCCACTACAACAGGGGCGTTCTGCGACGGATTCCATGCATCAGCCTTTGGTAATGCCACTAAAACCGTGCTTGCTGCGCCCTTATAGAGCGAACCTGGATACAAACGTGTCAGACGTAACTGGCGAGATTCAGGTAGAACCATTGGAGCCAATCGAAGGAATTTGCCCTGCACAACAACTTCAGTCAATTTCACAGCTTTTGCTTGTGCGCGCAATGCAGCAACACCCAGCAGGGCTTTGGCTTCCTCCGGTAATTCTCCAAAGCGATCAAGTAGCTCTGCTTCAATCGATGAAACATCGGTTGGAGATTTCACATCAGCTAAGCGGCGATATAAATCAAGACGCAATCTCTCCCCTGGAACATACTCTGAAGAAAGGTGCGCGTTAATGGGAAGCTCAACTTTGCATTCAGAGACTTTCTCTTCTGTTTCAATAATTCCTGACTTATACTCCTGAACTGCCTCACCCACCATGCGCATATACAAATCAAAGCCAACATCGGCAATGTGGCCAGATTGTTCACCGCCCAATAGATTTCCTGCACCACGAATCTCTAAATCTTTTAATGCCACTCGCATTCCAGAGCCAAGGTCTGTGTTCGTTGCAATTGTTGTTAAGCGCTCATGAGCTAATTCAGAGAGTGGTTCATCTGCCGAGTACAAGAAGTAGGCGTATGCACGCTCACGACCGCGCCCAACACGACCACGTATCTGGTGTAGTTGTGAGAGACCAAATCTATCTGCACGTTCCACAATTAACGTGTTTGCATTTTGAATATCCAAACCACTTTCAACAATTGTTGTACAGACTAAGACATCAAAGTCACGATTCCAGAAAGCAAGAATCACATCTTCAAGTTCTCCTTCAGACATCTGGCCATGGGCAACGCGAATGCGTGCTTCTGGAACAAGCTCCTTTAAGTGCAACGCTTTGCGATCAATACTCTCAACTCGGTTGTGCAAATAGAAGATTTGCCCATCACGCAGTAGTTCTCGATGTATGGCAGCAGCAATCTGTGCCTCTTCGGCAGGACCAACATAAGTAAGGATCGGATGGCGCTCTTCAGGTGGTGTTGTGATCGTCGACATTTCGCGAATACCAGTAACAGCCATTTCAAGTGTGCGCGGAATAGGTGTTGCAGACATGGCTAAAACATCCACTGTGGTGCGCAATTTCTTCAAGGACTCCTTTTGCTCAACACCAAAGCGTTGTTCTTCATCGACAATAACTAATCCCAAGTCCTTAAACTGCACATCATTTGAAAGTATCCGATGCGTACCAATAACCACATCGACTGATCCTGCTACCAAGTTGGCCAAGATCTCTTTGCTTTCTTTAGCTGTATTAAAGCGAGACAGTCCAGCAACCTTTAAAGGGAAACCTGCATATCTTTCTTCAAATGTCTTTGAGTGTTGTTGCACCAGCAAAGTTGTTGGAACAAGTACGGCTACCTGCTTGCCATCTTGCACAGCTTTAAATGCTGCGCGGATAGCAATCTCCGTCTTTCCATATCCAACATCTCCGCAAATAATGCGATCCATCGGATATGGACGTTCCATATCCTCTTTCACATCGTTAATTGTTGAGAGCTGATCTGGTGTTTCAATATATGAAAAAGAGTCCTCTAACTCTCGTTGCCACGGTGTATCAGCAGAGAATGCAAAACCTGGAGAGCTAGTACGTGCGGCATATAACCTGATTAATTCACCAGCAATCTGTCGCACCGCCTTGCGTGCACGACCCTTTGCTTTCTGCCACTCTCCACTACCAATGCGGTGAACCGTTGGGGCTTCACCACCAACGTACTTTGATACTTGTTCAAGAGTATCTGTGGGTACAAATACGCGATCACCTGGTTGACCACGTTTTGCGGGAGCGTATTCAATTATTAAATACTCCCTCGTAACACCAGCAACTGTGCGCTCCAACAGCTCAACATAACGACCAATGCCGTGTTGTTCATGAACAACATAATCACCGCTTTTGAGTTCTAGGGGATCAATTGCTTGTTTGCGCTTTGATGGCATTCGGTCGCCATCTTTAACGCTTCCCTTGCTTCCCGTTAGATCTCTCTCGGTCATAAAGAAAACTTGATCATCAGCGCTCTCAAAACCATGAGTGATGATTGAAGTTGTTAAATAGATGCTCCCCTTTGCCGGCGTTGCAACAAGTTTTTCAAGTATCTGTACAGGTAAATCTGCGCTTCTAAATATCCCTGCATATCTTTCTAACATTCCATGTCCATGAGTAGCAAAAATTACGATGCGATGTTCTTCTAAGGATTGGCGCAAAGCCTCAACAGTTCGTTCAATGTCTCCGCGCATTGGGTCAATAGGTGAATAATCCAAAAAGAGGGTGTCCTCTTCTAAATCAGTTCCGAATGGACTTAATTCAGAAGCTGTTATGCCACAAGAAGCAATCTCTTCTTTGAGCTCATCCCATGAAATATATGTTCCGGCTCCATCATGTAATGGTGCAATCCCGCCTAGCGCTGCATTTGACCATGATGCATTGAGAAACTCTTCGTTAGTTGCCAACAAATCCGCAGCCCGCGAACGAATACGTTGTTCATCTATAAAGACAATTTGTGTGTTTGCCGGCATGCGAGATAACAGCGTCTCTGTCTCATCAATGAGCAATGGAATCAATGACTCCATGCCCTCAAAGGCAATACCTTCACTTATCTTCTCTAACATCTCGGCAGCGGCCGGGTACTTATCGATAACTTCAATTGCACGGTGTCTTACTTCAGTCGTCAACAGCATTTCACGGCAAGGGTAAATCTCCACACTTCCAACAACTGGTGTATATGTGCGCTGATCTGAAACTTCAAAGTAACTCAAATCTTCGATTTCATCGCCAAAGAAGTCGATTCGAATTGGATGATTGCTTAAAGGCAAAAAGAGATCAACGATTCCGCCTCGCACGGCAAACTCTCCGCGGCGCTCAACTAAATCGGTGCGTGAATAAGCAAGAGAGGATAAGTGCCTAACCAAAAGATCTAGTGATTGCTCTTTCCCAATCTCTAATTTCATTAATGGTGTTGAACCAAGGTTACTAATGATTCTATGGATTGCGCCTCGGACGGGTGTTACAACAATTGGGTTGATTGAATGCTTGTTTTGTAATGCGTAGAGAGTTTGAATTCTCTTTGCAACGGTGTCACTACGCGGGCTTAACCGCTCGTGCGGCAATGTTTCCCATGCTGGAAACTCCAAGACATCGTCGTAGAGCTCACGTAACTCGTTTACAAGATCTTCGCTGCTGCGACTTGAACTAGTAACAACTAATAACGGATGTGATGATGCGCGTGCGGCAAGTAAGAATGGATACATCGATTGCGGTGCCACGATATGAGATGCATCGGGTGCATTTGGCAGGACAGGAATAAGTCCACGCATGCGTGCCTCCAATGCCTTAAGGCCCCATTTCCTTTTGGAGGGGGGTCCAAATGGAGGGGCTTGATGTTCCAAGTGTAATTTGTTTTGAGCAGACCTCGATACCTGAGAGGATTGCCCAATGAGCCAGAGCCCAATCGCTGCAGATGATGCAGGACTACGTAGCGATGTGCGCCGCCTTGGAGATTTGTTAGGCCAAACACTTGTCCGCCAAGAAGGTCCTGAACTTTTAGCATTGGTAGAAGAGGTACGAAAGTCTGTTCGTGAGGGAAATGGCGCTGAGATTCTTGCCAAACTTTCAGTTGAAGACTCTGTTCAGCTAGTGCGAGCATTTAGTACTTATTTTCACTTAGCAAATGTTGCTGAACAAGTTCACCGTGCCCGGGTTTTAGCAGATGCACGTGCCACTGGTGGTTCATGGCTTGCTCGCGCAGTTGACCGCATTGAAGTTGCGTTAAAGGCTCAAACACCTGGACATGAATTAAGCAAAGAAGATATTGAACAATGGGTTGCTGCGATGTCTGTGCGACCTGTTTTCACAGCGCATCCAACTGAAGCTGCGCGACGTTCGGTGTTGAACAAGCTAGGAAGCATTGCAGAATTATTAGATGACCCACGAAATCCTTCTCAGCAAGATCGTTTGGCAGAGACAATTGATTTACTGTGGCAAACAGACGAGCTTCGTTTAGGACGACCAGAACCTTTGGATGAAGCGCTTAACGCTTTGTATTATCTGGATGATCTATTCACCCAAACAGTTCCAGAAGTTCTCAATGACTTTGCAAAAGAAATGAAGCGCATCGATGTTGAGGTTCCGATCACCGCTCGTCCGCTGTCTTTTGGTAACTGGATCGGCGGAGATCGAGATGGAAATCCAAACATCACAGCGCAGGTAACAACAGATGCCATGGTGTTGCAGGTTGGGCATGCAATTCGTGTAACTATTGCGGCAATGAATGATTTGCGTCAGATGCTTTCAGTTTCAACAAAGATTGTTGGGGCAACACCTGAACTAACTGCATCTGTTCAAAAGGATCTAGTCAACATTCCAGAATTTGAACCACGATTCTTGCGCCTCAACACTGAAGAGCCATATCGTTTAAAGGCAACAGCAATCGTGCATCGTTTGGCAGCTACACGTGATCGCCATGCAAAAGGCGGGGCACATGTGCCACATCGCGATTACGCAAACACAGCCGAACTACTCGCAGATTTAGTGTTGATGCGTGATTCGCTCATGGTAAACCGTGGCGAACTGATTGCCACAGGCTTACTTGAGCGCACTATCCGCACCGTCGCAGCCTTTGGAATTACACACGCAACGATGGATGTTCGAGAGCATTCAGATGCTCACCACAATGTATTAAGCCAAATCATTGGTGTTGATGGATATCTAGCTAAGTCCCACGATGAAAAGTTTGATCTACTGTCAAAAGCACTTGCTGACACAACGATGTATGACACATCAAAGTTGGACGCATTGGGCAAGAAAACACTAGATACCTTTATCGCAATTAATGATTTAGTAGATCGATTCGGACCAGAAGCCATTGAGACCTACATTGTTTCGATGACTAAGGGCGCAGATGATCTAGTTGCAGCAGTGGTTATTGCCCAGCAGGCAGGACTTGTCTCACTGAAAGAAAAGAAAGCTGTCATTGGGTTTGCGCCATTGCTTGAAACAGTTGCCGAACTACGAGCTGCGGGACAAATACTTGAAAAGCTATTAAGTAATCCTGCCTACCGCGCAGTGGTTTCTTTGCGCGGTGATCTGCAAGAGGTCATGCTTGGATATTCAGATTCTAATAAGGATGCAGGAATTGCAACGAGTCAGTGGGAGATCCACCGTGCTCAGCGTTCACTGCGAGATGTTGCAATGAAGTACGGCGTCAAGCTTTCCTTATTCCACGGTCGTGGTGGTTCTGTGGGGCGCGGTGGCGGACCAACATATGAAGCCTTGATCGCATTGCCATGGGGATCAGTTGATGGTCATATCAAGATGACAGAGCAAGGCGAAGTAATTAGTGACAAGTACGCATTGCCTTCACTTGCTCGCGAAAACGTTGAATTAACTTTGGCCGCATCATTAGAAGCCACTGTTTTAAATCGTGGTCCACGTCAAACTCCTGCAGAGTTGAAGTCCTGGGGCGATTGCATGCAATTGCTCAGTGATGCTTCCTTTAAGCAATATCGATCACTCATTGATCAACCAGATTTGCCGGCTTACTTCTATGCATCGACTCCAGTTGAACAGCTGGGAGATATGTTCTTGGGCTCTCGTCCATCACGTCGCCCAGATGCTGCAAGTGGTCTTGATTCTCTTCGTGCGATTCCTTGGGTATTTGGCTGGACTCAATCACGTCAGATTGTGCCTGGTTGGTTTGGTGTGGGATCGGGACTTAAAGCAGCACGCGAGGCTGGGCATTCAGATCTTTTAGCTCAAATGCTTAAAGAATGGCATTTCTTCACAACATTTATCAGCAACGTAGAAATGACACTTGCAAAGACAGATTTAGCTCTTGCAAAGCGTTATGTGGAAACACTTGTTCCAACAGAACTCCATCACTTCTTGGATGAAATTCAAGCCGAGTTTGAATTAACTGTTGCAGAGATCTTGAAACTTACGCACAAGAAGGCTTTGCTTGGCGATCAGGAAATTTTGGCCAGAACATTGCAGGTTCGTGATGCTTATCTTTCACCAATACATTTGTTGCAAATCAACCTGCTCAAGCGTGTTCGTGATGCTGGTGATTCGGCAGATCCAGTGCTGCGCCGTGCTCTCTTACTAACAATCAATGGTGTTGCAGCAGGACTTCGCAATACTGGCTGATTTAGCTATTAAATGTGGACTGAGTTACTTCTAAACCTTTTGTAATCAGGGATTCCACAACATCTGCCCCACGATCAATAAACTCACTTAAATCTTTTTGTTCAATCTTTGAAAATGCTTTTAAAACAAAGTCTGCTGGATCTTGCTGTCCCATCGGCCGGCCAATACCTAAGCGAACGCGGTAATAATCAGGCCCATCAAATGCTGATGTCATTGATTTCAAACCATTGTGGCCATTGTCCCCACCGGCAAGCTTGGTGCGAATAGCAGCAAAAGGAATATCTAATTCATCATGCAAAGCAATTATGTTTTCTGGCTCAACAGAATAGAAATTAGCTAGGGCTTTAATTGGTCCGCCTGTTTCATTCATGTAGCTCTTTGATTTTGCAAGAATTACTGAATGGGTGCCAGCATCTAATTTATAGGCGGCAATATCTGTGCGGGATTTGTGTGATGAAAATTTGATTGAGTGGCGACTTGCTAACTCATCAATCACCATCTGGCCGATGTTATGACGTGTGGCAGCGTATTGATCTCCTGGATTACCCAGTCCCACTACCAACCACGTCATAACAACAAAGCCTAAGGGTTAAGCGTCCTTCTTCTCGGCATCTGCAGCAGGTGCTGCAGCATCTGTTTCCACTGGTGCTACTACTTCTTCCACAACTGCAGTTGACTTCTCAGATATGTGAATAACGATTGTCTTTGGATCAGATTCGAGTTCAACGCCTGCTGGAAGTACAACATCTGATGCATACTTTGAAGAACCTGCGCTAAGACCTTGAATATCCACTTCTAGGAAGCTTGGGATAGATGAGGCGTCAACACTTACTTCGATTGTGTTGTGTACGTGCTCAAGAATTCCATCACGATCGTGCTCACCAACTGTGTGAACAGGAACTGAAACAACAACCTTCTCGCCGCGGCGGACCAAAACGAGGTCAACGTGCTCAAGGATCTGCTTAAGGAAATCGCGAACGATTACCTTGGGAAGAGTTAGCTCATTCTTGCCATCAATTGTGATGTCTAAAAGAACGTTTGACTGCTTGAGAGCAACGCCAAGTTCCTTTGCAGGAAGAGTGATGTGTAGAGGCTTTTCTCCGTGACCGTAGATAACAGCAGGAACTAAACCATCGCGACGTGCACGACGTGATGCGCCCTTACCAAATTCAGTACGAGTGGTTCCGACGATTTTTACTTCTGCCATTTTTTATCTCCTAGTTAGTCCTGGTTCTTCGGTGCGTACACAAAGTTCCAGCAGGAGAAAAATCCCTTACCCGTCGATCACGGAAAGCTATTCGCTACCCTCGCCGGAACAGGTCGAACAGTATCTTTTAAGCCAGCTTTGAAGCAAATTGAGGCTTAGGAATGACCATCAAACAGGCTTGTAACTGATCCATCCTCAAAGACCTCGCGGATCGCGCGGCCCAGAAGCGGAGCAATTGAAAGTACGGTCAAATTATCGAACTTCTGATCCTCTGTAATTGGCAGAGTATTTGTGATGACCACTTCTGATGCACGGCAGTTCTTTAAGCGATCAACTGCAGGACCACTAAACACCGCATGAGTTGCAGCAATGATTACATCTGCAGCACCTGCATCAAATAACGCATCTACTGCCTTTGTAATAGTGCCGGCGGTGTCGATCATGTCATCGATAACTACACATGTTTGTCCAACAACATCACCAACAACGCGGCCTGTAATTGATTCATTAGGAACACGTGGGTCACGAGTTTTGTGAATAAATGCAATTGGGCAGCCACCAAGTAGATCTGACCAACGCTCTGCCACGCGAACACGTCCTGAGTCAGGAGAAACAATTGTTAAGCGTGTGCGATCAACCTTGCTACCAACATAATTTGCAAGCATTGGAAGTGCGAACAAGTGATCAACAGGACCATCAAAGAAACCTTGAATTTGTGAAGTATGTAGGTCAACAGCCATTAAACGATCAGCACCTGCGGTTTTGAAAAGATCGGCAATCAAGCGAGCTGTGATTGGTTCGCGTCCACGGCTCTTCTTATCTTGACGTGCGTAACCATAAAAAGGTGTAACCACTGTGATGCGTTTTGCAGATGCGCGCTTTAACGCATCAATCATGATCAACTGCTCCATGATCTGCTTATTGACTGGGTCTGTGTGGCTTTGAATTACAAATGCATCGCAACCGCGAACTGATTCTTCGAAGCGAACAAATATCTCACCGTTTGCAAAATCATAGGCAGACATTGGTGTTAAAGGAATGCCAAGCTCGGCAGCTACTTCATCAGCTAGTTCGGGAAATCCGCGGCCTGCAAATAGGCGCAATCTTTTTTCAGAAGATAAACGGATCTCGCTCATATATCTAGCCCTTCTTCGTACTTGCTTCGGCGGCTTGTGCGGATTTACTTCCTGGGCGCTTGCGCAGTACCCAATCTAATACATTTCTTTGCTTCGCTCTGCCAACACCAATTGCTCCGGCCGGAACATCTTCTGTAATAACCGATCCAGCAGCCGTATAAGCACCATCTCCAATTGAGACCGGTGCCACAAGCATTGTGTCGCTTCCAATACGGACCTGATCGCCCACTGTGGTGTGATGCTTTTCTACGCCATCGTAATTAACAAAGATCGTTGCTGCGCCAATATTGCTGCCCACACCGATCGTTGCATCGCCAACATATGACAGATGTGGAATCTTTGAACCAGTACCAACGGTTGCATTTTTCATTTCAACAAATGCACCAGCCTTGGTTGCATCACCGAGCTGTGTTCCTGCTCGCAAATATGTAAATGGACCCACTGTGGCACCTTCACCGATCACAGTTTGGATGGCGATTGATTCAAGAACCTGTGCGCCCTCTTTAACAACGCAATCGGTCAGCGTTGTGCGAGGTCCAATAACAGCCCCTGTTGCAACCTTTGTTGAGCCAAGGAGTGCGGTACCTGGATGCAGAGTTACATCATTAGCAAGTTCAACAGTTGCATCAATCCAAGTAGTTGTTGGATCAACGATTGTGACGCCTGCGCGCATCCATTGATCATTGATGCGATCTCGAAGCATGGCGGCACTTTCAGCCAACTGCACTCGATCATTGACGCCAAGCGTTTCAGTGAAATCCTCGATCATGATTGCAGCAATTGATTCACCGGCAGACTTTAAGATTCCGATGACATCAGTTAAATACAACTCACCTTGTGCATTTGCCGTTGTTAACTTGCCAATAGAGGCTGCGAGCTTTTCGCCATCAAATGCATACACACCACTGTTAATTTCATAGATGAACTTTTCATCATCTGTTGCATCTTTTTCTTCAACGATGCGTAGTAGCTCATCACTATCGTCTCGAATAATGCGGCCGTAACCAGTTGGCTCTGGATGCTCTGCCGTTAAAACAGATGCGGCAAACTTTCCTGATGTGTGGGCTTGGACAAACTGTGCCAATGAATCACCAGATAGCAATGGCGTATCGCCAGCTAAAACTAAGACTGTTCCCTTTGGTGCTTTGCCTGCGAGCGCTAACTGCGCTGCATGTCCTGTGCCACCGCGGCGCTCCTGAAAAACTGTTGTTGCTTTTGGAGAAATATCTGCGATGTGCGCTTCGACTGCTTCGCGACCTGAGCCAACAACGATTCGAAGTTCAGTTGGATTGAGGTGATTAACTGCGTGAAGAACATGTCCAAGTAGCGAACGTCCTGCAACGCTGTGTAGAACCTTAGGAGTTGCCGACTTCATACGTGTGCCTTCGCCTGCGGCTAGGACGATCACGGTTTGTACGGTCACAAGTGAAGTCTATCGGTGGCTCCGCCACCAGGTATCGATCCTGGACCCTGGGCTTCAAAGGCCCATGTGCTAGCCACTACACAATGGCGGAACGCATATTCTCCCT
>JBIILL010000034.1:0-11160 GCA_044232665.1 Candidatus Planktophila sp.
ATTTAGCTGGCATTAAGGATGCTATTTCTGCAGAATTTTCAGATTCTGGAACACCTGTGATTGCAACAATGGATGATCAGAAAGATGTGGTGTCCGGTAAAGGCGACATGGGCGGAACTATGCGTTTGGGCCTTTATAAAGCAGATTTACTTTCAGGTTCAGTTGTTGCTGCAACATATGGCGCAAGTGAAGTTTCTGAACGCCACCGCCATCGTTATGAAGTCAATAACAAGTACCGCGAGCAAATTTCGAGTGCTGGCCTAGTTTTCTCTGGAATGTTCAAGGAAAGAGACCTCGTGGAGTTTGTAGAACTTCCAAAAGAGGTGCATCCTTACTACGTAGGCACGCAAGCTCATCCTGAGCTGCGTTCACGTCCAACGCGACCTCACCCATTATTTATTGGTTTGATAGCAGCGGCGGTAGCAGCGAAAGGCTGATCATGATCGTTGGTGTTCCCAAGGAAATAAAGGTCCACGAATCACGAGTAGCAATTACCCCCGAAGGCGTTTCCGAGTTTGTTCACGCAGGACATTCAGTGTTAATTCAAGATGGCGCAGGTGTTGCATCAGCAATTACTAATGAAGATTTCAAGCAAGCTGGAGCAACTATCGTCGCTACTGCAGATGATGTGTGGCAGAAGGCTGATTTAGTTCTGAAGGTGAAAGAGCCGATTGAGCCTGAGTATTTAAAGTTGCGTGAAGGGCAAACGCTTTTCACTTATTTGCATCTTGCTGCATCAAAGGTGTGCACTGATGCTCTAGTTGCATCTGGTGCAACTGCAATTGCATATGAGACAGTTGAAGTTAACGGAACTTTGCCTTTGCTTGCGCCGATGAGCGAGGTTGCTGGTCGTTTGGCCACACAGGTTGGAGCAACTGCCCTTCAAAAGCCTCATGGTGGTCGCGGAGTACTTCTCGGTGGTGTTCCTGGTGTTGCACCTGGCCGAGTTGTCGTAATTGGCGGGGGAGTAGCAGGATTAAATTCTGCTGTTATCGCACTTGGTATGGGCGCAGATGTCACAGTCTTTGATCGTTCGATCAGCAGATTGCAGTACATCGATACCGTTTATGGTGGCCGCATCAAAACTCTTGTTGCATCAAAGCACGCTATCGAACGTGAAGTAAGGCAAGCAGATCTAGTAATCGGTGCAGTTCTAGTACACGGTGCGAAAGCACCAAAGCTGGTTTCTAATGCTTTAGTTGCACAGATGAAGAGCGGTTCAGTATTGGTAGATATCGCTATTGACCAAGGCGGTTGCTTCGAAGACTCCAAGGCAACGACACATGCCGAACCAACCTACACAGTCCATAACTCGGTTTTCTATTGTGTGGCAAACATGCCTGGTGCGGTCCCTGTTGCTTCTACCTATGCCTTAACGAATGCAACATTGCCATATGCACTTTCCTTAGCAAATCTTGGATGGGAAGCGGCCTGCAAAAAGGATCCAAACTTGGCAAAGGGTTTAAATGTGCATGAAGGTAAAATTTACTATTCAGCTGTAGCAGAAGCACACGGTTACCCAAGCGTTGAACTTTGATCTAGCCTCGACATCCTTTCTCAATCACTTACAGATTGAGAGAGGTTTGGCAGCCAATTCAATTGCTGCCTATAGAAGAGATTTATCGAAGTTCGCAATATTTCTGGGCAGTAAGACTCTTGCTGAAGTTGTTCCGGAAACGATTACTCAGTTTGAAACAACATTGCGGGAAGCACAGTTATCTGTTGCAAGTATTAATAGAGTTGATTCAACATTGCGATCTTTTTTTAAACATCTGCAACAAGAGTATGGATATGCAGATCCAACGTTGGAGATCTCGCCCAAGAAATCGGCTCGGCGTCTTCCAAAAGCACTAACAATTGCACAGATAGTTTCCATGATTGATGCCGCTCTTCGTGATGGTCAACCAATTACCGTGAGAGACCAAGCAATGCTGGAGCTTCTCTATAGCAGTGGCGCAAGAGTGAGCGAATTGATCGGTATCAACTTGAATGATTTGAGCACAATTGAAACCGATGATGGGGTCATCACAACTTTGAAATTACGCGGTAAAGGCTCTAAAGAACGCATTGTTCCCTTGGGATCTTTTGCAGCAAAGGCAATTGAAAACTACATGGTCAGAGTCAGACCAGATTTGGCGGCAAAGAGTTCCAAGACAACTTCGGCACTATTTCTTAACTCACGAGGATCAAGAATTTCAAGGCAATCTGCCTGGCAAATGGTTCTAGATGCAGCAGAGGCTGCAGGTGTGACTGAACATGTTTCACCGCACGTCTTTAGGCATTCATATGCAACGCATTTGCTAGATGGTGGGGCAGATATACGCGTAGTTCAAGAGCTATTGGGACATGCATCAGTAACTACAACGCAGATATACACGCTCATTACTATCGATAAAGTACGCGAGAGCTATTCAATGGCTCATCCTCGAGCCAAGTAAATTTGTTATAGACCGCGCAAGCGACGAGCCAAAATACTCTGATCACCCTTTGCTTCAAGATCAGCGATGATTACAGCGATTGATTCACGAACGATGCGTCCGCGATCAACTGCAAGACCTAGGTCTCCACGTAGTTGTAGTCGAGCTTGATCAAGATCAAACAATTCATCTGGTGAGAGATAGACAGTAATTTTTTCGTCATGTCGTTCGCGACCTGATGGTGAGCGATCAACAGTTGTTACGCGACGTCGAGCAATTGTGCGAACACCCTTTTTAGATGATGGTGCCTTTGGTGTTGCAATCGCTGGTGCAACTAGGGGAGCAGCCACTTCTTGCACAGGTTGTGATGGCACTGAAGAGAGTGCGGGCGCTGTTGAACGAAATAATTCATCTGCACCTGGAAGGTTTGCCCTGCGTGTCATCGTGCGCCTCCTCTGGCGATAAGTTCTCGTGCTAAACGTCGGTATGAAGCTGCGCCACCTGAAGATGTTGCATATGTAGTGATTGGTTCACCAACAACAGTTGTCTCAGGGAAACGAATGGTCTTTGCAATGATTGTTTCGAAGACATCTTCAGGGAACTGTTCAAGGATGCGCTCTAACACTTGACGATTGTGTGAAGTCTTCTTGTCATACATCGTTGCAAGGATTCCAATGAGGCGAAGATTTGGATTAAGGAAGCTCTTCACCTTGTCCAGGTTGCCTTTGAGCTCAATAAAACCATGCAATGCGAAGTATTCACACTGCATCGGAACGATAACTTCATCAGATGCAACGAGTGCGTTAATGGTTAGCTGTCCCATTGTTGGCTGGCAGTCAATCAAAATGACATCGTAATAATCGCGAAGTGGTGCAAGTGCGCGCTTGAGATATTGCTGGCCACCAATTTCAGCGCCCAGGGTGGTTTCAGCAGTTCCCAAATCTCGGTTTGCAGGCAAGAAATCCAGTCCGGCAACTGATGATTTCAAGACGATGTCATCAACGTTTGCAGTAGGGGTCATTAGTGCGTAATAAACGGTTTGTTCCAATGGAAGTGAGTGAGCGTTAACGCCAAGACCTAAAGACAAGCCACCTTGTGGATCAAAGTCGACTAGAAGAACACGACGGCCTAATTCAGCAAGGGCAGCGCCTAAGTTAATTGTGCTCGTCGTCTTACCAACTCCACCCTTTTGGTTGAAGATCGAAATGACCTTTGCACTGCCATGTTCTTTTAATGCCGCTGGGGTTGGAAAGTTTTTCGCAGCCTTGCCGAGCAAGTTGGAGGTGGTCGCAACATCCTCTGCAATTGTCGATTTAGCGTTCAATTGGCAAACCTCTTTCCTGATATACGCGGGAGCCTATGCGTTACACAGAAAACAGGCAAGCGTGAAGTAGGGTGCCATAGTGAGTATTACAGGCGACATTTCAGTCGAGGAAGCAACCGATGTAAACGCTGCCTCAGGCCGCTTCTCTGTGCACCTAGCCAACTTTGATGGCCCCTTTGACCTCCTGCTCCAACTCATTTCCCGACACAAAATGGATGTCACAGAGGTCTCTCTGAGCATCGTGACCGATGAGTTCATCTCATTTATCCGTGGACTAGAGGCATCAGGAGAAGGCTGGGAGCTGGAACAAGCCACTGAATTCCTAGTTGTTGCCGCTACTTTGCTGGATTTGAAAGCGGCAAGGCTTCTTCCATCTGGAGATGTTGAGGATGAAGAGGATCTAGCCCTTCTAGAAGCACGAGACCTTTTGTTCGCCAGGCTTCTGCAGTACCGAGCCTTCAAGGAGATCGCAGCAACCTTTAGCGAGCGCATTGCGACCGCTGATAAATCCTTCGCCCGAGTTGTGGCACTCGATCCTGCTTTGGCCGCGCTTTTGCCAGAGGTCTTGATTGGGGTAGGAGCACAGCGTTTTGCCGCCATTGCTGAGCGCGTCTTAACACCCAAGGTCACACCAGTAGTGGCCATCCAGCACCTGCATATGGCCCTTGTGAGCGTTGCTGAGGAGTCCAAGATGGTCGTTGAGGCGTTGCGCCACTCCAAGAATTTGAGCTTTAGAAACCTGATTGCTGATGCTGATAGCACCTTGGTGGTCGTGGCTCGCTTCTTAGCGCTGTTGGACCTCTATCGCCAAGGCGTCTTGCGCTTTGACCAGGTCATTGCCATGGGAGAGTTGCAGATTAGCTGGACCGGAAGCCTTGAGGGCGAGGTCGAGATCACCGATGAGTTTGATATACCCGTGGTTTTAGAGATGGAAGACTCGACAGAAAGTGGCGAAAATGTCTAATGTAGAAGTTGAACGTTCGATCGAGGCGATCTTAATGGTGGTCGATGAGCCTGTTACAGAGATCATTCTTGCCCAGGTTTTAGAGCGTCCAGTTGAAGAGATCGAGGCGGCATTAGCCGCCCTTGAAGGAAGCTATGAGGATCGCGGATTCTCGTTGCGCAAGATCAACGGGGGATGGCGCTTCTATAGCCACCCAAATTACTCAGCCGTTGTTGAGAAGTTCGTTCTAGATGGCCAGCAGTCTCGCTTAACCCAAGCCGCACTTGAAACCCTTTCAGTAATTGCCTATCGCCAGCCCGTTTCAAGAGCTCGAGTGTCAGCTATCCGTGGCGTAAATGTGGAAGCGGTTATGAAGACCTTGGTTACCCGTGGCCTTGTAGAAGAGTCAGGCCTGGAGCATGAAACAGGGGCGATTTTGTATAAGACCACGAGCTATTTCCTAGAACGCCTTGGCCTGAACTCACTTGAAGATCTCCCAGCGCTGGCGCCATACCTGCCAGATCTAGATGGCCTGGACGAGATCCTCGATTCGCTTACTGACTAACCTTTCCGCTACCCTTACCTCCTGACTGTCGGGAGGATAGCCATGGCCCAAATGAGGCTGAATAAGATAATTGCTGATGCCGGTATTACTAGCCGTCGCGGAGCTGATGAACTAATCGAAGATGGCCGAGTCGCCGTCAACGGAATCGTTGTTCGGGAGATGGGCAGCAAATTCGACCCTGAAACAGATCACGTAATGGTTGATGGTGAGACAATTACTCGTACTTTGACTAAGTCTTATCTTGCACTTCATAAACCTAAGGGTGTTTTGTCTACGATGTTTGACCCGGAGGGTCGTCCTTCCCTGGATGACTTTATTGACCTTCGCAAGGAGCGTCTATTCCATGTGGGTCGCCTGGATAAGGACTCTGAGGGCCTAATTTTGCTCACAAATGACGGGGATTTAACCTTCAGGGCTACCCACCCATCCTTTGGATTGGAAAAGACCTACATCATCGAATTCGATGGAATTTTGCCTACAGGGATCGATAAGGTGCTTTTAAAGGGAGTTGAACTCGAGGATGGAATGGGTCGAGTTCTGACCTTCAAGCAGCTCTCTCCAAGGTGGATAGAAGTATCAATCCATGAGGGTCGCTATCACATCATCCGTCGATTGATGGAGGCGGTTGGAGTAGATGTCCTGCGATTGATCCGAACCAAGTTCGGCCCGATCTCATTGGGCGATACCCCCGAAGGTCGTTGGCGAGACCTCAACGATGGAGAGTTGATGAATCTACGAAAGGCTTTAGATTTATAACCTTTTAAATATAAATAGATAATCTCTGTAATACCGATTTATAGTTTTATAGATAATTGTGGGAGGGAATAAAGATTTATCGACATTCATCACGCTCACGAAGACCCTCATGTGACGATTTATCGATATTTAGATGGAGGAGAGAATCTAGATTTTGATCTCTCCTCTGGAATCTAAATAGTACGAAAAGGTTAAATAGTTAAAAGGTTTTATCGACAAGCAAGTTTTTAAATGAACGCTAAAAATGGCTAGGAAAGGTACCCTTATCTCATGGCATTACGCGCAATTCGTGGAGCAATCCAAGTTCCGGCCAACACCGCAGGCGATATCGCTTCGGGTGTTCAGGAGCTCATTGCTGCG
Source organism: Candidatus Planktophila sp. (assembly GCA_044232665.1). Classification (GTDB taxonomy): domain Bacteria; phylum Actinomycetota; class Actinomycetes; order Nanopelagicales; family Nanopelagicaceae; genus Planktophila. The sequence goes on from JBIILL010000034.1 coordinate 6,366, forward strand.
ATCTTGAAGGCTAATGAACTGACCCCAAGTGATGTCATCTCAGTCTTTTTCACCAGCACCGTCGATCTGGATGCCGCCTTTCCAGCCGCGGCCTGTCGGGAGATGGGCTTTGCCAACGTTCCACTGATTGGCTCTGTTGAGGTCGCCGTTCCTGGAGCTCTGGACAAAACTGTTCGGGCAATGCTCCATGTGGAGACGGCCCGCACACCTGAGCAAATAACCCACATTTACCTTCATGGAGCCGCCTCACTACGCAGAGATATAGCGCAATAATGTTGGGCAAGGTGCGCATAGTTGGCTCCGGATTAATTGGAACCTCTATTGGTTTAGGCCTGGTTCAGCGTGGAATCGCTGTTGAAATGGTGGATTCTGATCCTTCGGCTCAGGCGTTAGCTAGGGATCTAACTGGTGGGGTAGTAGTGGTCGATCCTGAGCTAGTCATCTTCGCACTTCCCACATCAGGGCTATCCCAAGTCATTCAGAGTGAAATTGCTATAAACCCACAGTCAACGTTTATGGATGTTGGTAGCGTTAAGAATGAAGTTGTACTTCAGGTTAAGACATTTTCAGGCTTATCTACAAGGTTTTTGCCCACTCACCCCATGGCAGGCCGGGAAATCGGCGGTGCAAGCTCTGCTAGGGCAGATCTATTCCAGGGGCGCAGTTGGATACTTACGCCTGAGCCAGATTGCGCTCCGGAGTCTAAAAACCTAGTCCTTGAATTGATCACCATTCTTGGGGCAACGCCTATCGAACTCTCAGCTCTAGATCATGACGCCGCTGTCGCCAAGATTTCTCATCTGCCTCAGATCGCAGCTTCTTTGGTCGCAAAGCAGCTCTCTGGCACCCCATCTGAATGGATGGAGCTGGCAGGGCAGGGGCTACGGGATACAACGCGTATCGCAGGTTCGGATGAAAACCTTTGGAAAGAGATTATCTACAGCAATCGCGCTGAAATTTCTGAATTACTAATAAGTCTACAAAACGATCTCGCACAGATGATTAAGTCATTAAATGATCCAGGAAAGATTGCAGATTTACTTGCTGCGGGCCGCGATGGCAAGGCAATGATTCCTGGAAAGCACGGCGGTAAAGCACGTGAATACAGTTATTTACCGATTGTTATCGATGACAAACCAGGACAACTAGGCGCAATTTTTAATGAATGTGCTGCGATGCAAGTAAACGTTGAAGATTTAAACATCGAGCACTCACCAGGACAACTAAGTGCCTTGATTACTTTGTCATTGTCAGCAGATGATGCCGAGAAATTATCTGCTCACCTAACCTCGATCGGATGGAACGTTCATCCGGTTCGTAAATAGAAGTAGGCTCAGTACATGGGCGTAATCGTTGCAATTGATGGCCCGAGTGGCGCAGGTAAATCAAGCACAGCAAAAGCAATTGCAGTTCGTGCTGGCTGGAATTATTTAGATACTGGTGCGCTATATCGCGCTGTTACCTGGCTTGCGCTTGAACATAAATGCGAAGAGGCATTTTCAATCTTGCAAGCGATAAAAGATAATCCGATTAAGTTTGAGGCAGATCCTCAATCACCAAATGTTTATGCAGGTGAGACTCAAATTACTCATGCAATACGTGGAACTTCCGTAACTGAGAATGTTTCTCGTATCAGTGCAATCCCTGAGATCCGTCACGAGTTAATGAAGCTGCAACATTTTATTATTGATTCGGCAGAACGAGGAATTGTCGTTGAAGGCCGGGATATTGGAACCGTTGTTGCACCCGAAGCAGGATTGAAAATCTACTTAACTGCAGATTTAGATGCACGCGCTGTACGACGTGAAATTGAGACTGAGGACAAGAGCGTTGATGTGAAAACATCCCTTGATAACCGCGACAGTATTGATACAAACCGCACCGTTTCACCACTGACTATGGCAGCCGATGCCGTTGAAGTTGATTCAACACATTTAGACTTAGATGAAACTATCGAGCGCATCTGGGAGCTGCTCAAGAAGCGTAATTTGCTGGGTTTGCCGATCGTTGCAATTTTGGGTCGTCCAAACGTTGGTAAATCAACTTTGATTAATCGCTTCTTAGGTCGACGCGAAGCAATCGTTGAAGACACTCCAGGTGTTACTAGAGATCGTATTCAGTATGAATGTGAATGGGGCGGTCGCCGTTTCATCATCATGGACACAGGTGGCTGGGAAGCAAAGCCAGATGGAATTTCTGTGCAAGTAAGTGCGGGATCAGAACTCGCCATGCAAGAGGCAGATGTACTCGCCTTTGTGGTTGACGCGCAAGTTGGCGCACTAGATGAAGATGACACTTTGGTGCAGCATCTACGTAAGGCAAAGAAGCCAACAATTTTGATTGGTAACAAAGTCGATGGAGAGCGCGAAGAGGCCGAAGCACATGGTCTTTGGAGTCTTGGATTAGGTGAGCCTCGGTTTGTTTCCGCACTGCACGGTCGTGGCAGTGGAGATTTGCTGGATCACATTGTTGCCGTATTGCCAGAAGTAGGTCGGGCGCAAAACCAAGATGGTTACCGCAAAGTTGCTTTGATTGGTCGACCAAATGTTGGCAAGTCATCATTGTTTAATGCAATTGCAGGTGAGTCACTCTCAATCGTTGATGATGTTGCAGGAACAACTAGAGATCCAGTTGACTCATTACTTTCCTTTGGCGGATCGACGTGGAGATTTATCGATACTGCAGGTTTAAAGAAGCGTGCTAATCAAGATTCTGGAACTGATTACTACGCATCACTTCGAACGGCGACAGCACTTGAGCGCTGTGAAGTGGCAGTTGTAGTTTTAGATGCATCAGAGCCAATTACCGAACAAGATCTACGTGTCATCACCATGGTGGAAGAGGCCGGTAAGGCGATGGTGATCGTGATGAACAAGTGGGATTTGGTTGATGAAGATCGCCGCGACCAGTTGGATCGTGAGATTGATCGACACCTAGATCAGGTCGAATGGGCACAGCGCGTTAACATCGCAGCTAAGACTGGTTGGCACCGAGACCGTTTGGCACCGGCGCTTCGCACCGCACTTGATTCTTGGGAACGACGAGTTCCAACAGCAAAGCTCAATTCATTTTTGGGTGCACTTATTGGTGCGACCCCGCCGCCAGTTCGTGGTGGAAAGCAGCCAAAGGTCTACTACGCCACCCAAGCTGGCATTGCGCCTCCTAAGTTTGTGGTGTTTTCTAGTGGCTGGATTGAGGCTTCCTACCGTCGCTTTATCGAGCGTCGACTCCGTGAAGAGTTCAAGTTCCCCGGCACCCCGGTTCAGGTGGCGGTTAGAGTCAAGGAGCGCGATAAGGAATGAGTAGTTCAGTGATTAGCGTTCCAAACGCTCTCACCTTTCTACGCTTTCTTGGCATCCCGCTCTTTATTTATCTCACCCTAGAGTTAGAGGCTGATGGTTGGGCAATTGTGGTGTTGGCCATCGGGGGAGCAACTGATTACTTTGACGGCAAATTAGCAAGGGCCTGGAATCAGACATCTCGCTTTGGTGAGTTAGCAGATCCTGCAATCGATCGACTTTATATCCTTGCCATCCTAATTGTCTTTCTTATCCGAGACATTATTCCGACTTGGATGATCGTAATTATTGTTGGCCGTGACATTGTGCTGGGTCTGATTACCATCGTTATGAATCGGAAAGGGATCCCACCTTTCACTGTGAGCTATTTGGGCAAAGCCGCTACATTTAACTTGATGTATGCCTTCCCCTTCCTTTTGTTGGCCCAATCAGCAGGAGTGGCCGGAACGATTGCATTTGTATTGGGGTGGTCTTTTGCCATCTGGGGGATTGCCCTCTACATTTCGACAGGTATTAGTTATGCGCGCCAAGGCATTTGGCAGATAAGAGGGAACCATGTCATCAATTCCTAATGAGTTGTCATACACCAAGGAACATGAATGGGTTTCAGCTGTTGATTTAACTTTCACAATGGGTATTACCGATTATGCCCAGGCAGCTTTGGGAGACATTGTCTATGTGCAACTTCCTAAAGTTGGGGAAACAGTTGTTGCTGGAAAAGTTTGCGGCGAAGTTGAGTCAACAAAAAGCGTTTCAGATATCTATGCACCTGTAACTGGAACCATTGTCGCGATCAATGACTCTCTATCGAATTCTCCTGAAACTATCAACTCAGATCCTTATGGAGCGGGCTGGCTCGCAAAAATTGAGGTAGCTGCAGCGCCTTCAGACCTACTTACCCCCGCTCAATACGGAGAATTAACCGCTTGACCTTATTCCTCTAACTCTCTAGTGTCACCCTTAAGTTGACGGTGAGGAGGTAGAGACGATGGCTGCAGAACAATCGCAGAATGAGTTAACTACCACCCTGCATCTTGGAGTTCGTGAAGTTAGCAATTCCCCTGCTAACTACCTAGAAGAGCAGCTGGCGTTGATGTCGCCAGAAGATCGCGCAGTTCTAGCTGAGATTCAAAACTCTGATGGTCAAAAGGCAATGATTGTCATCGCCCGTGGAGCCCACAAAGGCTCACGGTTCTTGATCACTGCTGAGGGAGTATCAATCGGCCGTTCTGGACACAACGCTATCTTCTTAGATGACATAACTGTTTCTAGAACTCACGCGACGATCGCAAAGAGCGGTACAAGTTTTGTATTAAAGGATGCAGGATCACTTAACGGTACCTACATCAACAATGTTTCGGTTACAGAGCACTCACTTGTTTCAGGTGATGAGTTCCAAATCGGCAAGTTCCATTTACTTTTTATCGGCTCGAACAAATAGATATTTAGACACGAAGAAACTAGGGGAGTAGTCATGGCCGTACCAGCACGCGCGT
>JBIILL010000035.1:0-11137 GCA_044232665.1 Candidatus Planktophila sp.
GAAGATGATCACGCCCACGAAGAGAATGAATAAGTCCGATCTCAAATTGATTGCAGTTCTTGAGCGAACTGGTGGCTTTGCCAGTGCTCAAGAACTGCATCAAATCCTGCGCAGAGAGGGCGATGGGATCGGCCTAACAACGGTTTATCGCGCACTTCAATCTTTAGTCGATGACAAGATTGTGGATCTTTTGCGCCGAGAAGATGGAGAAGCTGTCTATCGTCTTTGCGGCGACACCCATCACCACCACTTGGTATGTAAGAGTTGCGGCGACACCGTTGAAATTGAGGGCGGCGCAATAGAAAAGTGGGCTAAGACAATGGCTGAAGAGTTTGGTTTCCGCGAGGTTGGGCATACAGCAGAGATCTTCGGAATCTGTTCAAAGTGTTAACTAATGGGCGACTTTAGAGGGATTCCAACCTGCGCATGTCCTGCATGTGGCTCACACCTATTGGAGATCACTGCGTCGTTTAGTCCAGATACCTATGAGATTGAGATGTACTTACTGGATAACGCTCGTTGTGCAATGTGTCAGGCCCATTTAACCGCTCCAACACCTATAGATTCCCCAGCCGCTTAAGCCTTACCAAACCTTCTATCCCTAGCTGAGTACTCTTCAATCGCTTTCCACAATGTCTTTCGCGTGACATCTGGCCACAACACATCCATGAAAACAAACTCTGCATAAACACTGTGCCAGGGCAAGAAGTTGCTTGTGCGCTGTTCTCCAGATGAGCGTAGAAACAGGTCCACATCACTCATCTGCGGAGAGTCCAAGTACTTAGCAAACACCTTGTCTGTAATCGCATCAGCTTTAATTTTGCCGCGTTTCACATCGCGTGCAAGCTCTGCAGCAGCATCGACAATCTCTGCTCGCCCGCCATAATTGACACACATATTTAAAGTTAACTTCTTATTCTTCTTTGTTAGCTCTTCGGCCTCTTCTAGCTCATTGATAACACTGCTCCACAATCGCTTAGGACGTCCAATCCAACGAATTCGAACACCCATCTCATTCATCTGATCACGGCGTCTGCGAATAACATCTCTGTTAAAGCCCATCAAGAACTTGACCTCTTCAGGTGAGCGGCGCCAGTTCTCGGTTGAAAATGCATAGGCGCTGATTTCTTTAACACCAAATTCAAGTGCGCCTTCAACAACATCAAATAGCGCTGCTTCACCTGCTTCATGTCCTGCCGTGCGAGGCAATCCACGCTCTTGTGCCCAACGACCATTGCCATCCATCACTATTGCAACATGATTAGGAATCTTTATTGTCATACCCGCTCCACCATCGGCAAAGAACGCAGGCCGCGTTCAAGATGCCATTGTAAGTAAGCAGCGATTAGACCACTAGCCTCTCGACGAAATTTTCCTTCACTTGCAGATGCAACATCCCAATCACTTGAAAGCAATGCGCCCATGAGATCTAACGTTTCTGGCGCAGGGGTCGCGCACGCAGATGGCCGACAGTCCGCACACACTGATCCACCACCTACTAATGAAAAGTATCTATGAGGTCCTGGTACTTCACATTTTGAGCAATCTGTCATTGATGGCGCATAACCGGCAACAGCTAAAGAGCGCAATAAAAATGCATCAAGAATCAATAACGGTTCATATCTATTCTCTGCTAAAGCTTTCATGCCACCAACAACTAATTGAAACTCTTGAAGTGCTGGTTCGTTTTCTTGGCTAGTAAAGCGCTCTGCTGCTTCTAATATCGCTGCAGCAACTGTCCAGCGTTGATAATCCTGGGTTAACGCTTCGCCATAATTCATTAACGCTTCCACTTGGGTGACGGTGTCAAAAGTTTTGCCGGTATAGAGCTGAATATCTACATGGCTTCCTGGTTCAAGACGAGCACCAAACTTAGATTTTGTGCGACGAACCCCTTTTGCAACACCACGAATACGTCCATGATCGCGGGTGAGCATGGTGATGATGCGGTCTGCTTCACCGAGTTTTTGAGTGCGCAAAACAATTGCCTCATCCCGGTACAAACTCATACGGGTAAAGGTAGTGCGTGGATTAGCGAATTGCGCGATTTATCGCAGACACGACCGCTTTTAATGAAGCAGTTGTCGTATTGGGATCGATTCCGACGCCCCAAAAGACATTGCCATCGATTGCACATTCAAGGTATGCAGCAGCAGAGGCATCGCCACCTGCAGATAGCGCATGCTCGAAGTAATCAAGAACTTGGACATCTACTCCGTATGCCTGCAAAATATTACAGAAGGCAGCAATCGGACCATTGCCCTGTCCCTTTAGCTCGTGGAGTTCTCCGCGATCTGTCAGTGAAACGGTGAGATAAACATCTTCGCCAAGTACTGAATTTTGTGACAATCCCTTAAGGCGGAATCGTCCCCACGGAGCCCCATCTGTTGGCAAGTACTCATCTTCAAAAATGTTCCATAAGTCTTCAGCACTTACTTCGCCACCTTCAGCATCAGTCTTTGCCTGAACATTTTTCGAGAATTCAATTTGTAAACGTCGTGGCAGATCAAGGTGATGCTCATTCTTCATCAAGTAAGCAACACCGCCCTTACCTGATTGTGAATTCACACGAATCACCGCTTCATATGAGCGACCAATATCTAGTGGATCAATAGGAAGATAAGGAATAGCCCAGGTGTGATCACGAACCACTTTACCAGCAGCTTTTGCATCAACTGCCATGTGATCAAAGCCTTTTTTAATTGCATCTTGGTGAGAACCAGAAAAGGCAGTAAATACAAGATCGCCGCCATATGGATGACGCTCAGGAACACGTAGTTGATTAGCGTATTCAACGGTGCGACGAACCTCATCAATATTTGAGAAATCAATATGTGGATCAATGCCATGTGTTACTAAGTTGATACCAAGGGTTACAAGACAAACATTTCCAGTGCGCTCACCATTTCCAAACAATGTTCCTTCAATGCGATCAGCACCTGCAAGATAGCCAAGTTCTGCAGCTGCAACGCCTGTTCCACGATCATTGTGAGGGTGAAGTGAAACAATCACGCACTCACGGTTATTCAAATTGCGGCACATCCACTCAATCGAATCTGCATAGACATTGGGTGTTGCCATTTCAACAGTTGCTGGAAGATTCATGATCGTCTTCCACTGCGGGGTTGGCTTCCACACATCATTGACAGCGTTACAAACCTCAACGGCAAACTCAAGTTCAGTACCTGTGTATGACTCAGGTGAGTATTCAAATGAAACCTTGGTTTCAGGAACTGTCGGGACTAGGTCCAAACAAATTTTGGCAGCATCTGTTGCAATCTTTTTGATGCCATCTTTATCTAGCCCAAATACAACTCGGCGCTGCAAAGTAGAGGTTGAGTTATATAAGTGAACAATTGCCTGCTTTGAACCCTTGATTGATTCAAAGGTACGAACAATCAATGCCTCGCGTGCCTGCGTTAATACCTGAATAACTACATCATCAGGGATCAAGTTTTCTTCGATAATCTTTCGGACAAAATCAAAGTCAGTCTGGCTGGCACTTGGAAATCCAACTTCGATTTCTTTGTAACCCATGGCAACTAGAAGCTTGAACATCGCTAACTTGCGCGGTGTGTCCATGGGATCAATCAGCGCTTGATTGCCATCTCGAAGATCAACTGAACACCACTTAGGTGCTTTAGTAATTTTTTTGTTTGGCCAGGTGCGATCTGCAAGATCTACAGGATGAAATGGTTCGTAGCGATGCACTGGCATCTTGGATGGAACTTGCTTGGGAAAATTCATTTCGTGCTCCTTATTAATTGGCGGGTTTTGTCATGGGTGAACCGGTATGACAAACCCCGCGGCGAGGGGACCGGTTATTTGGCCCCGCCACGGCAGCGAAGGAGGAGGCTGCGATTGCTCATGAGTAAAGGGTAACGCGTGTGTTAAAGGACTGGCAAATAGCGATCAAGTTCAAATGCGCTGACTTGGCGGCTGTAATCAAGCCATTCTGCGCGCTTATTACGCAGTACATACTCAAATACATGCTCTCCTAAGGTTTCGCGTACTAACTCGCTTTTTTCCATTGCCATGATTGCTTCATTTAGATCAGAAGGTAAAGCAACAGGATTCTTTGAATCACTTAAAACATACTTTTCTTCAACACCCTTAAGACCGGCGGCCAACATCACTGCATAAGCTAGGTATGGATTACATGCAGTATCTGGTGATCGAAATTCAATTCGGGTTGAGTTTTCCTTCTTTGGTTTATACATCGGCACGCGCACTAGTGCGCCGCGATCACTTTGTCCCCAGTTGGCAAATGTAGGTGCTTCTCCCCCACCATGTAGACGCTTGTAAGAATTTACCCACTGATTTGTAATCGCAGTAATTTCTGGTGCGTGCTTAATCAAGCCTGCAATAAATGAGCGACCAACCGCGGATAAGTTAAATTCTGCTGTCGAGTCATAGAAAGCATTGTCTTCACCTTTAAAGAGTGAAACGTGTGTGTGCATTCCGCTACCTGGGTGATCTGTAAAAGGCTTAGGAATAAACGAGGCATGGAAGCCTTGATCCATTGCAACCTCTTTAATGACATGGCGGAAAGTCATGATGTTATCGGCAGTTGTTAACGCATCTGCATCTCGCAAATCAATTTCTTGTTGGCCTGGACCACCTTCGTGGTGTGAAAACTCAACACTTATACCCATAGCTTCAAGCAATGTAATTGCTTGGCGACGGAAGTCATGGCCTACTGCAGCTGGTGTGTGATCAAAATACCCACCCTGATCAACAGGTACTGGTGCAACACCTGCTTCTGGAGGATTTTTAAATAAGAAAAATTCAATTTCAGGATGTGTGTAACAGGAGTAACCCATTGTGGCGGCTTTATCTAATGTTCGGCGCAACACATTGCGTGGATCAGATGGTGAAGGCGATCCATCTGGCATTGCAATGTCGCAGAACATGCGTGCAGCACCAGGAGACTCTGTGCGCCACGGCAAAATAGAAAATGTTGCAGGATCTGGTTTTGCCAACATGTCAGACTCAGTTATACGAGCAAAACCTTCAATTGCAGAACCATCAAAGCCAATACCTTCATCAAATGCGTTTTCAAGTTCGGCAGGTGCGATTGCAACAGATTTTAAGAACCCCAAGACATCGGTAAACCACAAACGCACAAAGCGAATATTGCGCTCTTCCAGGGTGCGAAGTACGAACTCTTGCTGCTTATTTAGATCGGTAGACATAAGCGGCATTGTTACAAATGCAGGTTACGGCTGTGTTAACTACCCCTAGATGACAAAGAAATCAGCGTGATCAAGCAGGGTTCTTGGAGCTAAATCTTTAGTAATGACCGCATTGGCACTAATTCGAGACCCTTCGCCTATGGTGACATTTCCGAGCACGCGCGCGCCAGCACCAATAATTACATTGTTTTCAATGGTCGGATGGCGGTTACCCTTTTCAATACCTCGAGCACCAAGAGTTACATCGTGATACATCATCACATCATCACCAATAATTGATGTTGCACCAATAACAACGCCCATACCGTGATCAATAAAGAATCTACGCCCGATTTTTGCTGCTGGATGTATTTCAATTCCTGTCGTAGAGCGCACCAAATTGGAATGGATGCGCGCTACTAACTTAAAACGGTGATTCCACAGGAAGTGTGAAATTCGATGTCCCCAAATCGCGTGCACACCTGGGTATGCCAAAGCGACCTCTAAACGATTACGCGCTGCCGGATCATGACTGATCGCGTTATCAAGGTCCTCAATGATGCGAGTTAGGATTGCCATATTAATTAATCAACCAAATCCTCATAGAGAACTGTTGATAGGTAACGCTCACCATTTGAAGCACAGATAACAACAATGTTCTTACCTGCAAACTCTGGACGCTTTGCAATCTCTGATGCTGCCCACAATGTGGCACCAGATGAAATACCAGCAAGGAATCCTTCTTCTGCACCTGCACGGCGTGCATACTTAATTGCATCAGCTGCAGTTGCATCCAAGATCTCGTCATAAACAGTGCGATCTAGAACGTTCGGAATAAAGTTTGCACCAATTCCCTGAATTGGGTGAGGCCCTGGCTCTCCACCATTTAAAATTGGTGATGCAGCTGGTTCAACACCAAACACCTTAATTGCTGGGTTCTTTTCCTTTAAGTATTGACCTGTACCAGTAATTGTTCCGCCAGTACCAATACCTGAAATAAATGCATCAACCTTGCCATCTAGATCGCGCCAGATTTCTGGTCCTGTTGTTGTGCGGTGAATAAATGGACCCGCTTCGTTTTCGAACTGACGCACTAAAACAGCACCAGACTCTGCAAGCTTTTCTGCGGCAGCAACTGCGCCCTTCATGCCTTCGCCAGCAGGAGTAAGTACTAACTCTGCGCCATATGCACGAATGAGCTTGCGACGCTCTTTTGACACTGACTCTGGCATTGTCATGATCGCCTTATAGCCACGAGCCGCTGCAACCATTGCTACTGCAATTCCTGTGTTTCCAGATGTTGCTTCAACAATTGTGCCACCAGGCTTTAACTCGCCACTTGCTTCGGCTGCATCAATCATTGCAACCCCGAGGCGGTCTTTCACAGATGATGTTGGGTTATAGAACTCGAGCTTGGCATAAACATTTCCTGCAGCGCCATCTGTAATCTTGTTGATGCGCAGTAATGGTGTGTTTCCAAAAATTTCCGTGATGCTGTTATAGACCTTCATGGTTCTCCCCTAAAAATAGTTTTGATTTTTGGTGCAATGATGAAAAATTGACTAGCTGCGAAATATGAAAAGTATTAGCAGCTGCAAGAGGTAGACAGGCAGAAATCAACAACACGGTTTCGTGTAAATAACCAGTTGATGATCGTAAGCATGTGCCAATTCTAGTCAATTGCATTATTTAAGCGAGTTGCAAACGATTTGCAGGTTATTGCTCATTCCAGCGTGAGGTCATTGGCAGGCGGCGATCTTTTCCAAAAGCACGCACCGATACCTTGGTGCCAGGTGGATATTGGCGACGCTTGAATTCAGCCTTATCAACCAGAGAAATAACTCGGCGTACTAACTCAGGATCAAAACCATCGGCCAAAAGAGCTTCGTATCCATGATCCTCATCAACGTAGGCACGCAGCACCTGATCTAGTAATGGATAGTCCGGCAAGGAATCTGAATCCTTTTGATCGGGGCGAAGCTCGGCACTTGGCTCTTTAGTAATTGATCGCTCAGGTATAGGAGGCGTTTGCCCGCGCTCTATCGCCACAGCGTTTCGATAGCGAGCTAGCGCCCACACATCTGTTTTGTAAATATCTTTAATCGGAGCAAACCCGCCAACGGCGTCGCCATAAAGAGTTGAGTACCCAACAGCTAGCTCGCTCTTGTTACCTGTTGCTACAACAAGATGGCCTTCTTGGTTTGAAATACCCAAAAGTGTTGTGCCACGAACACGTGCCTGCAGATTCTCTTCTGCCACACCCTTTAAAACCATGTTGGACATATAGGCATCGACCATGGGCGCAATCGGAGTGATCCGGAAGTGAATGCCTGTGGCATCTGCCATCGCCTGTGCATCTTCCACAGAATGGCCGGAAGAGTACTTACTTGGCATTGCAACACCATTGACTCGTTTAGCACCTAAGGCATCAATTGCAATTGCAGCAACCAACGCTGAATCAATTCCACCTGAAAGACCAAGGACTACAGATTTAAATCCATTCTTGCCCACATAATCACGAAGCCCCATAACAAGGCCCTGCCACATCTCTGCCTCATCTGAAAGTCGGGTGGCAATTGAAGTTTCAAGTGCACCGACATGTGTTGCCGGTTCCTCTGAAATCACAACATCTGGCTGTGAGCTTTTTTCACTGCATTCAATATCAATAACAATTAATTGATCATCAAACTGGGCGGTCCGTGCAAGGAGTTTGCCATCTTTGCCAACAACGATTGTGTCGCCATCAAAGACCAAATCATCTTGGCCACCTGTCATGTTGACGTAGGCAACCGGTGCTCCAATTTCTGTGGCCCGCTTTTGAACCAGTCCTAATCGCACATCATCCTTGTTGCGTTCAAAGGGAGAACCGTTAGGAACTACCAATAATCCTGGGGTGCGTGCCGCGATGGATTCAAGGGAGTGCCAAATGTCTTCACAAATTGCCACGGCAACATCAACGCCATGGATGCGAACCACAAGGGATTTATCCCCTGCTACAAAGTTTCTAAATTCATCAAAGACGCCGTAATTAGGCAGATGGCGCTTGACATATCTAGCCTTAATTTTTCCATCATGGATTACTGCCACGGCGTTCTTTGGTCCTTTATCTAAATAGCCAACAACTGCCACCAAGTCCCCAGTTATTCCGGCAGCTATTTGTTCGACAGCTTTAATGCTGGCTGCTTGAAAAGATGGTCGAAGTGCTAAATCTTCAACTGGATATCCAGTCACGATCATCTCGGGGAAAACAATCAGATTGGCACTTTGTGCTTGTGCGCTCTTAACCGCCGCGGCAATCAGCCCAGCATTGCCCGCAAGGTCACCAACCGTTGGGTTGATTTGGGCTAGCGCCACGCGCAACTTCATTTTTCAAGTGTAACGGGGGTACCCTTTGCCTTGTACCCGGGGACTGCTTCAGGCGGCTTCGAGGAGAGGAAACTATGGAGTCTTTATATGGCGGTGCGCTGCATCGACGCATAACTATTGTTGATCTGGCCGATGCCAAAAAGCGCGGCGAAAAATGGGCAATGCTTACCGCCTATGAATCTATGACCGCTGAAATCTTTGATGAGGCAGGCATTCCAGTTCTGCTAGTTGGCGATAGTGCTGGCAACAATTTTCTGGGTGAAGAGAACACAATCCCTGTAACAGTCGATGAGCTAATTCCTCTTGCCAGAGCTGTCGTCCGCGGATCACAGCGCGCAATGGTTGTTGCTGATCTGCCCTTTGGCTCTTATGAAGCATCTCCTGAATTAGCCCTTGCAACATCGGTTCGCTTTTTCAAGGAGTCTGGGGTCATGGCGGTAAAGCTGGAAGGTGCACACATTGAAACTGTTAAGAAGTTAGTCAGCAGTGGAATTCCGGTAATGGGCCACTTAGGACTAACCCCCCAATCAATGCATCAATTAGGTGGCTACAGAGTCCAGGGCCGCACCGATGGTGATGCAATCCTTGAAGCTGCCCTTGCCCTTGAAGCCGCAGGTGCTTTTGCAATAGTTCTTGAATTAGTTCCGGCAGAACTGGCCGCAAGAATTACTGCAGCGCTTGCAATTCCGACAGTTGGAATTGGTGCAGGTGTTAACTGCGATTCACAAGTGTTGGTCTGGACCGATTTGATGGGCATCACCAAGAAAGCCCCAAAGCTTGCCAAGGCTTATCGCAATCTGCGGGCTGAGATGTTGGCGGCAACAACTGAGTTTGCCGATGATGTTCGCGCAGGTAACTTCCCCACCGAGGCGCAGACCTTTAATTAAGGCAATAGTCAACTAGGGTTGGCCGGTGGCCAATTTCGTTATTGATCTAGCCCCCTTACGTAAGTCGAGGGATTTTTCCTTGCTGTGGGCTGCCGGTTTGATTTCTTACTTCGGTTCGATGATCACCTACGTTGCAGTGCCCTTCCAGGTTAAGGAATTAACCGGCTCCTATGTTGCAGTTGCCATTAGTGGTTTGGTTGAGATTGTTCCGCTGATCATCTTTGGCCTCTATGGCGGAGTATTGGCCGATGCCTTAGACCGTAAGAAACTAATCTGGGTAACTGAGCTGCTTTCCCTGCTTTTCACCGCAATTTTGCTGATTAATTCGATGATGGATTCTCCTAGCCTGCTGCTGATCTACATAGTCTCGGGATTATTTGCTGCCACTAGTGGTCTGCGACAGCCAGCAATGCAGGCCGCACTTCCTAGACTTGTTGACCATGAAGATATGACAGCGGCTGCGGCCCTGATGAGTTTGCGTTGGCAAATAGGTGTCATCGTGGGGCCAGCTATTGGCGGTGTTTTGATTTCGACTTATTCGGTAGCTGTTGGCTACGCCGCCGATATCGCAACCTTCGTTATCTCACTTGCATTAATTGCATTTATGAAAAACATCCCTCCCAGCCACGAGGCCGAAGCCCCATCCTTGTTAGCATTAATTGAGGGTGTGAAATATGCATTCAGCAGAAAAGATTTACTGGGTACTTACCTGATTGATTTGGCTGCGATGTTTTTTGCCATGCCCACTGCCCTGATTCCATTTTGGGCGGATCAACTAGGAGCTCCGTGGGCCCTGGGATTGTTGTATGCCGCCGGAACTGTCGGCTCTGTCGCAATTGTGCTGACAAGTGGGTGGGCAAAAAATGTGCACTTCTATGGTCGGGCCATTATGTGGGCAGCAATCGGCTGGGGTGTTGCCATCGCATTGTCGGGTGCAACAAATTATCTATGGCTGGTACTTCTCTTTCTGACCTTGGCCGGGGCCTCTGACATGATCAGCGCTCTCTTTAGATCTGCAATGTGGAACCAAACAATCCCCGATAACTTGCGAGGACGCCTTGCTGGTATCGAGTTGTTGTCATATTCCTTGGGGCCACTAGCCGGTCAGATGCGTGCAGCTGGAATGGCCGCGGCTACTACGCTAAGTGTTTCGGTAACAAGTGGTGGAATCATTTGTGTCATTGCGGTCGTTCTACTGGCCAGTTTTTTGCCAGATTTTAGAAAATTCGACATCAGAACCAACAAATATGCCCTCGAAAACCAGAAAATGGCGGAAAAACTACGCCTAAACCCTCAATCAGGGGACGAGAATTCCTAACTTGACAGATTTTTGCGGGATTTTTAGTAATTTCGGCGAAATTATTTAATTGCAGATTTAAAAATTGATGAAATTTTCGCAAAGGCATAAATAAATTAAAATATAAATTTGCGACACGCACTAAATTATTTCTCACAAAATGTTGGCATTTTTGCCCAAATGATGTCACGCTTATCCACGAACAGGTTTGGGTGACGGATCCGAACCATTCCGATAGGAGAAGTACGTGGCCGCAGCAAAGAAAGCAGCACCAAAGAAGCGCCGTAAGAAGGCAGCAGCACCAGCTGCTCCAAAGAAGCGCCGTAAGAAGGCAGCTGCAGTAGCAGCAGCACCAAAGAAGCGTCGCAAGAAGGCAGCAGCTAAGAAGGCAGCTCCAAAGCGTCGCAAGAAGG
>JBIILL010000036.1:0-11085 GCA_044232665.1 Candidatus Planktophila sp.
GTAATCAGAGTACGAAATCTGGTTTAGACTCCTGCTTTGCGCCTCGGGGCGTAGCGTAGTGGCTAGCGCGCCTGCTTTGGGAGCAGGAGATCGGGAGTTCGAATCTCCCCGCCCCGACCAGTTTGTTTCGGTTTTCCTCGATCCCATTAGGAGAAATTAGTGAAAAGTTCAGTAGAAGTTCTTTCTCCAACACGTGTTCGTCTTGATGTTGAAGTTCCTTACGCTGATCTTGAACCACATGTAGCTAACGCATATAAGAAGGTAGCTGCGCAGGTAAATATTCCTGGTTTTCGTAAGGGAAAAATTCCTGCATCAATGATCGATCAGCGCGTGGGTCGCGGAACTGTTATCGATGAGGCAATCAACTCAGCTCTTCCCTTGTTCTATGGGCAAGCTGCGCGTGAGCACAATGTTGCCGTTATTGGTCGCCCAGAGGTTGATGTGAAAGAGTTTGTAGATAACGACAAGCTTGTTTTCACCGTTGAGGTTGATGTGCGCCCTGAGGTTGTATTGCCAGATTTCTCAAAGATCACCGTTGAGGTTGATGATGTGGTTGTTGCAGATGCAGATGTTGATGAACAGATCGAGTCATTGCGCACACGCTTTGGAACACTGACAACAGTTGAGCGCGAAGTCAAGAATGGTGATTTTACAACTCTTGATATGACCGCCTTTATTGATGGCAAAGAGGTTGATGGCGGACAAGCTAACGACATCTCATATGAGGTTGGTTCAGACAAGATGATTGATGGTCTTGATGAGAAGTTGATCGGCATGAAGGCAACAGATGTGAAGACATTTGAAACTCAACTAGTTGGACAGCAAGAGGGCGAAAAAGGCGAGGTAACAGTGACAGTGAAGGCGGTTAAAGAGCGTGAGCTGCCACCAGTTGATGATGCCTTTGCAAAACTTGCATCTGAATTCGACACACTTGCAGAGCTAAAGACTGATTTTGTTGCACGCCTAGAGCGCGTGAAGAAGATGGAACAAGGCGCACAAGCACGCGATCGTCTAGTTGAAAAACTACTTGCAGAGAATGAAATTCCTGTTCCAGATAATCTTGTTGAACTAGAGGTCAATGATCATCTAGAGGGTGAAGGACGCTTGGAAGATGCAGAACATCGCGCTGAAGTTGATGGCCAGGTTCGTTCATCTCTGAAATCAGATTTCTTGCTTGATGCAATCGTTTCTGCCGAAGAAGTTCAAATCACTGAAATTGAGTTAACTGAGTACTTAGTGCGCACATCACAGCGTTACGGAATGGCTCCGCAGCAGTTTGCAGAAGAGCTACAAAAGGCTGGACAGATTCAGCAGTTGGTAGCCGAGGTAACGCGAGCTAAGGCACTCGCATCTGTTTTGGGTCGCATCACAGTGAAGGATGCTTCAGGCAATCTCATTGACCTAGAAGCCCTTGCGCCACAGCCAAACCCAGCAGATCTAGTCGAAGAGGCTTAATTCCTCTCTGCCTACAGCGAACACGACACAGTTCACGCATGTATTTCTCATAATCGGGAAGCATTTGGGCTGCTTAATTGTTAGGGTCACTACAGGTAAAAATACGGGAGGCAATTGACGTGGATACAGAGAGCAAGATGAAGGACCAGATTTATAACCGCCTGCTTGAAGAGCGGATTGTTTTCTTGTCAGGTGAAGTGCGCGATGAGATGGCCAACATGGTCTGTGCTCAGTTGCTTCTTCTATCTTCATTGGATGCCAAGAAAGATATTTTCATGTATATCAACTCACCTGGTGGTTCAGTCACTGCAGGTATGGCGATCTACGACACCATGCAGCTCGTCCCAAATGATGTTGCAACAGTTACCTTTGGAATGGCTGCTTCAATGGGTCAGTTCCTTCTCACATCAGGTGCCAAGGGCAAGCGTTACTCAACTCAGAGCTCACGTATCTTGATGCACCAACCACTAGGTGGAATTGGTGGAAATGCAATTGATATTCGCATTCAGGCAGAGCAGATGGCTATTACAAAGCAAACTCTTTCCGAGTTAAATGCTTTGCACACCGGTCAAACTCTAGAAAAGATTCTTGCTGACTCAGATCGCGACAACTGGTTTAATGCAAAAGATGCCAAGGATTATGGCTTTGTTGATCATGTAGTCACTTCACTGGGACAAATCACAGGAGGGAAAGCGTAATGACATTCCAAGAGATTAATGCACGCTACGTTCTTCCTACTGTTGAAGAAAAGACAGCCTATGGATACAAGCGTCAAGATCCATACACAAAGTTATTTGAAGAGCGCATCATTTTCATGGGCCAGCCAATTGATGACACCGTTGCAAACGATGTTATGGCACAGCTGCTAACTCTGGAATCAATGGATCCAGATCGCGACATCATGATCTACATCAACTCACCTGGTGGATCATTCACAGCGCTAACAGCTATTTATGACACCATGCAGTTTGTGCGCCCAGATATCAGCACAATTTGCTTGGGCCAAGCGGCATCTGCAGCAGCGGTAATTCTTGCTGGTGGTGCCAAGGGCAAGCGTTATGCACTAGAACATTCACGTATTTTGATTCACCAACCATCATCAGAAGGTGGCGGCCAGGCATCTGATATTGAAATTCAAGCTCGCGAAATCGATCGTATCACTCGCTTGCAGGAAGATCTGTTATCACGCCACGTGGTGAAGTCATCTGAGGAAATTCGCAAAGACATTGAACGTGACAAGATTCTTACAGCAGCAGAAGCTGTTGAGTACGGAATCATTGATCAAGTTCTTGCATCACGTAAGGCTAAGAAGTAAGTCTTCTGTAACTTTTAAGTGAAACTATTTGAGCCGGGTTCCCTTTGGTCTTATAAGGGATACCGGCTCTTTTGGTTTTCAAATGCAATCTTTGTCTTAGGTGCTTCTGCCTTTCCAATCGCATTAGCGGTAACAGTCCTTGATGCTGGAGGAACAGCCACCTCATTAGGTTTAATCCTTGGTGCACGCGTTCTTTCTGGTGTTGTCTTTGCCCCATTTGCTGGAGTGTGGGCAGACAGGTTGCCACGTAGAAATGTAATGATCGGTGCGGATCTATTTAGAGCAGCTGTTGTTATCTCAATGGTTTTTGTCTCAGCCCCATCAATGCCACATATTTTGTTAGGACTAGCAGTCTTTCTTGTAGGAGTTGGCGATGCTTTTGGCGCTGCAGCAGCAGGTGCAATTATTCCAAGTCTTGTTCCTGATGAAAAACTTCCTGCAGCAAATGTTGCTCGTAACATAATGACTAAGGGCGCCACCATCGTGGGTCCAGGTATTGGCGGAGCATCGGTGTTTTTGATCGGTGGCAGGCTTACCTTTCTTTTCACTGCAATCGCTTTTGCATTAGGCACTTACTTCCTGTTTAAGATTCAAGAAGATATCAGCGGTGAAAAAAGAGAGCAGGAACCTTTCTTCGTTGAACTTCGTGAGGGTTTGCGCACCGTGCGAGATATTCCATGGATTGGCGCCTTTATTCTCATGGTCTCAGTTCAGTTGATGGTTGTTTTGGCGGCAGAAACTGTTTTGTTGCCAGTAATTAGCCGGCGCGAATTTGATTCAAATACTCCATTTGCTTTGGCAGCCTCTGCCTTTTCAATCGGCAGCATTATTTCAGCGCTGCTGTGCGTCAAGATCAAGGTCAAACATGAAGGCTATGTTTCTATTTTTGTCTGGATGTTCATCATTATTGCGCCGCTTGCGTTGGCATTTCCAGTTTCAGGAACCTTCATAGTGATTGCCTATTTGTTTGCAGGATTTTCGGTCGGACCGTGGGAGGCGTGGTGGTCATCTGCTGTGCAAAGAGAAGTTCCGGCGCATCTACAAGGTCGCGTGTTTTCAATTGATCACATGGGCTCAGCCGGATTATTGCCAATAGGCATGGCCTTGATTGGTCCAGCAGTTGCATTCTTTGGTGAAAAAGAGTTGCTCATCGGTGCATCAATTTTTCATGTGCTGATTAGTTTTGCGATTCTTCGGGTTCCTGGGGTCAAAGATATGAAAATGCCTACTAATTATTCTCACGGCGAACACAAGTAAGCGCGAAAACCCAAGCACAAAATCGCTCATGAACGTAAAATTAGGGCATGACAAGAATCGGTGAAACAAGCGATCTGCTGAAGTGCTCCTTCTGCGGCAAAACCCAGAAGCAAGTTAAAAAGCTGATTGCTGGTCCTGGCGTTTATATTTGTGATGAATGTATTGAGCTGTGTAATGAAATCATCGTTGAAGAGCTCAGCGAAGCGGCATCACTTGGTTTGGCTGAGCTTCCAAAGCCACAAGCAATCTTTGAATTTCTAGATCAATATGTAATCGGACAAGATCGCGCAAAGAAGTCTCTATCTGTCGCTGTTTATAACCACTACAAGCGTGTGCAGAGTGGTGAAGCAAAGGGTGAAGCCGGAATTGAATTAGCAAAATCTAATATTTTGATGCTTGGACCAACTGGTTGCGGCAAAACTCTTATGGCGCAAACTTTGGCTCGCATGCTTAACGTGCCATTTGCAATCGCAGATGCAACAGCGTTAACCGAGGCAGGTTATGTCGGTGAAGATGTTGAAAACATTTTGCTTAAGCTTTTGCAAGCTGCAGATTACGATGTGAAGAAGGCTGAAACAGGCATCATCTACATCGATGAGATCGATAAGGTTGCACGTAAATCTGAAAACCCTTCAATCACACGCGATGTGTCAGGTGAAGGTGTTCAGCAAGCGCTATTGAAGATCCTTGAAGGAACTGTTGCATCTGTGCCACCTCAGGGCGGTCGCAAGCACCCACATCAAGAATTTATCCAGATTGACACAACAAATGTCTTGTTCATTGTTGGTGGAGCATTTTCTGGTCTTGAAAAGATTATTGAAAGCCGCATCGGTAAATCTGGCGTTGGCTTTAATGCGACTTTGCAAGATGCAACAGATAAGAACCGCAAGGACATCTTTGCTGATGTGATGCCAGAGGATCTCTTGAAGTTTGGAATGATTCCAGAGTTCATTGGACGCCTGCCAGTCTTAACAAGTGTTGAAAACCTTGATAAGCCAGCGCTCATGCAGATCCTTACCGAGCCAAAGAACGCTCTTGTGAAGCAGTACCAGCGTCTCTTTGACTTAGATCATGTTGAGTTAGATTTTGATGAAGAAGCTTTGGATGCGATCGCAGTTCTTGCACAAGAACGTGGCACAGGTGCCCGTGGACTTCGAGCAATCATGGAATCTGTACTTCTAACAGTGATGTATGAAGTTCCAAGCCGCACAGATGTTGAAAAGGTGATTATCACGAAGGAATGCATCACATCTGGTGGAGCGCCAACATTGGTAAATCACACAGGTCCAAAGCGCTCACGAGCACCAAAAGGTGCAGAGGAGAAGAGCGCATAATCTAGACTGCGCACTATGTCTTCAAGCCGTGAATTAGCCTCATCCTTCTCGCCCAACGAGATTGAAGCTCCGCTGTATCAAAAGTGGATGAAGGCCGGATATTTCACAGCAGATGCAAATTCTAGTAAGCCACCATTTTCAATTGTTTTGCCACCGCCCAATGTCACCGGCGTTTTACACATTGGTCACGCACTAGATCAAACTTTGCAGGATTGCCTTACGCGCATGAAGCGCATGCAAGGCTTTGAAGTTTTGTGGTTACCAGGAATGGACCATGCAGGTATTGCAACTCAAAATGTAGTTGAAAAACAATTAGCTACAGATGGTAAATCTCGCCATGATCTTGGTCGCGAAGAGTTTGTTAAAAAGGTGTGGGAATGGAAAGAAGAATCAGGCGGTGCCATTCTTGAGCAGATGAAGCGTTTGGGATCATCAGTTGATTGGTCCCGCGAGCGTTTTACTATGGATGAAGGAATGTCCAAGGCTGTTGTTGCAATCTTCAAGCGTATGTATGACGCAGGTTTGATCTATCGCGCTGAGAGAATTATCAACTGGTGCCCACGATGCTTAACGGCGTTGTCAGATATTGAAGTAGAGCACAGCGATGATGATGGTGAGTTAGTTTCAATCCGCTACGGAGAAGGTGACAGCGCAATCGTTGTTGCAACAACACGTGCGGAAACTATGCTCGGCGATACTGCAGTTGCGGTTAACCCAGATGATAAGCGTTATTCACACATGATTGGTAAAACAGTCAAGGTGCCGCTGATTAATCGCGAGATCCCGATTGTTGCTGATGAGCATGTTGATCCTGCTTTTGGTACTGGCGCAGTCAAGGTAACTCCTGCCCACGATGTTAATGACTTTGAGATCGGTGTTCGACATAACTTGGCAAATATCGTGATCTTGGATGCCGATGCAAAAGTTATTGGCACCAACAGCGCATTTGATGGCTTAGATCGCTTTGATGCTCGCAAAGCTGTTGTCGAAGCGCTGCGCGCAGAAGGCCGCATCGTTGCTGAAAAGCGTCCCTACATGCACGCAGTTGGACACTGTTCTCGTTGCGATATCACCGTTGAACCTCGTTTATCAAAGCAGTGGTTTGTAAAGGTTGCACCATTGGCAAAGGCTTCAGCGGACGCGGTGCGAAGTGGTGAAGTAAAGATTGAACCTGAAGCACTTGCACCACGTTATTTTGATTGGGTCGACAACATGCACGACTGGTGTATTTCTCGTCAGTTGTGGTGGGGTCACAGAATTCCGGTTTGGTATGGACCAAATGGTGAAGTACAAGTTGTTGGTCCTGATGAAACTGCACCTGCTGGCTGGACGCAGGATCCAGATGTTCTAGATACCTGGTTCTCATCTGGCCAATGGGCTTTTTCTACATTTGGCTGGCCAGAAAAATCTAGTGATCTTGCAAAGTTCTATCCAACATCTGTCCTTGTTACCGGTTATGACATTTTGTTCTTCTGGGTCGTGCGCATGATGATGATGTCTACCTTTGCTATGGATGGTGTTGCGCCATTTAAAACCATCATGTTGCACGGCTTAGTGCGCGATCAATTTGGTAAGAAGATGTCTAAGAGCCGCGGAAATGTTGTGGATCCTATTGAATTCATGGACAAGTACGGCGCAGATGCGCTGCGCTTTACCTTGGCTCGTGGTGCTAATCCAGGCACAGATCAGGCACTTGCTGAGGACTGGATCGGTGGATCCCGTAACTTTGCAACCAAACTCTGGAATGCAACCCGTTTTGCAATGATGAACGGTGCAACCGTTACAGGAGAGTTACCTGCACTTGATTCACTCAACGCCATCGATAAGTGGATTCTTAGTCGCTTGTCTGAAACTGTAAAAGAGACAACAGAGCTGCTGGAAAAGTATGAGTTCGCTCGTGCCTGTGAGTTGATGTATCACTTTGCTTGGGATGATCTATGTGACTGGTACCTAGAGCTTTCAAAGGAAGCATTTGCATCAGGCACGGCAGATTCCACAAAGCGCGTGCTTGGTTACGTTCTAGATCAACTCTTCCGCTTGATGCACCCAGTGATGCCATTTATTACAGAGGAATTGTGGACCACATTAACTGGGGGAGAGTCATTAGTTGTTGCCCAGTGGCCAGTTGCAAACGCTGCCCACGTTGATAAGAAGGCAGAAAACCTTGTTGGTCAGCTACAAGAGATCATTACTGAGGTTCGACGATTCCGTAATGATCAAGGAATTAAGAGTTCATTAAAGATTCCAGGTCGCATCACAGCAAAGGGTGACATCGCACAATACGCATCTGCTGTTGCATTTGTTGTGCGCATGGAACTTGGGGATATAACACCGAGTGCCAAGTGTGAGGCAGCTGGAGTGACAATCGAGTTTGATTTAACTGGATCAGTAGATGTTGTTGCAGAGCGTGCTCGTCTGGAAAAGGATTTAGTGACAGCTACTAAGGATAAGCAAACAGCTGAAGTGAAGCTGAACAATCAGGGCTTCATGGCAAAAGCGCCAGAAGATGTTGTGGTTGAGATTCGTGAGCGACTTGAAAAGACAACTGCAGATATCGCGCGCATTACTTCAGCATTAGCAGCGTTGCCACAAGCATGATGATTTCACCTGACGATCAAGAAAGAGTTGATGCAATTGAGCAAGCGTTACTTGCTCGTTGGCCAGAAACTCGTATTGCACCAACTACAGATCGCATCGCAGCACTCGTTGATCTTCTAGGTTCACCCCAGTTGACTTATCCAACGATTCATATTGGTGGCACTAACGGTAAGACAACGACATCACGCATGATTGATTCATTGTTATTTGCTCATGGCCTGCGCACGGGACGTTTTACCAGCCCGCATCTTGAAACCTATCGTGAACGTATCGCCATTAACGGTGAGCCCATTGATCCTAAGGAATTAATCTTTTCTTATAACGATATTGCTGCGTACTTAGATTTGATGGATACAAAGTTTGAACATCCGATTTCCTTCTTTGAAGCAATAACTGCATTAGCTTTTGCAGCATTTGCTGAGCACCCTGTAGATGTTGGAGTTATTGAAGTTGGCATGGGCGGGCAATGGGATGCAACAAATGTTGTTGACGCCGACGTTTCTGTCTTAATGCCTATTGGTTTTGACCATATGGAGTACTTAGGCAATACATTGCACGAGATTGCCTCTACTAAGGCTGGAATTATCAAAGAAGGTGGCTTTGTTGTGCTTGCCCAGCAAGAGCCAGAGGCTGCGAAGGAGTTAATCCGAAAGGCGGCAGAAGTAGGCGCAGATGTTGTGCGTGAAGGCGTTGAGTACGCAGTTGCATCACGGGCAGTTGCTGTTGGTGGTCAGTTGCTAACTATTCAAGGTATTCATGACACCTACGATGAAATCTTCTTACCGCTACATGGTCGCCATCAAGGCGCAAATGCAGCATCGGCTCTGGTGGCAGTTGAAGCCTTCTTTGGAGATCAACCACTAGATATTGATGCGGTGCGCGCTGGTTTTGCAGCTGTTACCTCACCTGGGCGCTGTGAAGTTGTCCATCGCGATCCGACAGTAATTTTGGATGCTGCGCATAATCCACATGGTGCTAAAGCGTTGGCAGATACATTATTAAATGAATTTAACTTTGATGAAATTATCGCTGTTGTGGGCGTATTTGGGGATAAGGATGCCACTGGAATCTTCCAGGAGTTAGAGCAAATCGTTGACCATGTCATTGTTACCCAAAGCTCTTCGTCACGTGCCATGCCATCTGGTGAGTTAGAAAAGATTGCTTCAAAGATATTTGGAGCAGATCGCGTCTTTGAAGTGTCAGATTTAGGTGCTGCGTTAGATAGAGCGGTTGGGGATGCTGTGCGCCCACTGAGTGAAGACACTGTGGGAATTATTGTTACCGGATCTGTTGTCACAGTTGGTGAAGCACGCACATATTTGCGAAAGAAGTTTGCCCAATGAAAATTCTTGGAGCATCGGTTCTGATTGCTGAGAGCATGACAATGGGTTTTGCAATCCTTCTTGCAATGAAAGATGCTTCAAATGCTGCAATTATTTATGGCTGCGTGGTTTCATTCCTGTTATTTGTTGCAGCTGGAGTAGTTAGACGCCCAGGAGGATTTGTAATTGGTTCGCTGATGCAGGTAGCGATGATCGGTTTTGGATTTGTTGAGCCATCCTTCTTCATTATTGGGGTGGTTTTGATTGGTCTCTGGGTGGCTGCCATCGTTGTGGGCCGTAAGGGTGAGGCTGCTCGCGCTGCCTTGCTGGCTGCAGAGCCTAAAAAACCCTAATAGACTAGGCGAGTGAGCACTGAGAAAACCTTAATCCTGGTCAAGCCAGATGGCGTTGCCCGCGGTTTAGTTGGCGAAGTTATTTCACGTATCGAAGCAAAGGGTTATGCAATTGATTCTTTGCGCATGCTGCAAGCAGATCGTGCATTACTAGAAAAGCACTACGCAGAACATGTTGGTAAGCCATTTTACGAACCACTAGTTGAGTTCATGATGTCTGGTCCAATTGTTGCGATCGTTGCATCTGGTAATCGCGTTATCGAAGGCTTCCGTTCATTAGCTGGTGTAACAGATCCAACTGTTGCAGCACCTGGAACTATCCGTGGTGATCTAGCTCGCGATCAAGGAACAAAGGTTGTGCAAAATATTGTTCATGGCTCTGATTCACCAGAATCAGCAGCACGTGAAATTCAGATTTTCTTCCCCAGTAAATAGGTACAAGGAGTAAAAATGTCATCAGGAAGCAAAATGTCCTTCATCGGTCGCGATATGGCCGTTGACTTAGGCACAGCGAACACACTTGTGTATGTGCGCGGACGTGGCATTGTTTTGAACGAGCCTTCAGTAGTTGCTGTTAACCAAGACACAGGCGGAATTCTGGCCGTTGGTATCGAAGCAAAGAAGATGATTGGTCGTACTCCTGGCAACATCGTTGCTATCCGTCCTCTAAAAGATGGTGTGATCGCAGATTTTGATACAACAGAGCGCATGTTGCGCTACTTCATCCAAAAAGTGCACCGTCGTCGTTACTTGGCTAAGCCAAGAATCGTTGTATGTGTTCCATCAGGTATTACTGGTGTGGAACAGCGTGCAGTTAAAGATGCTGGTTATGCAGCAGGTGCTCGTAAGGTGTACATCATTGAAGAGCCAATGGCTGCAGCAATCGGTGCTGGTCTTCCAATCCACGAGCCAACAGGCAACATGGTGGTAGATATCGGTGGCGGAACAACAGAAGTTGCTGTTATTTCATTGGGCGGAATCGTTACCTCACTATCTATTCGTGTGGGTGGCGATGAGCTTGATCAATCGATTATTAACTGGGTTAAGCGTGAATTCTCACTACTTCTAGGTGAGCGCACAGCAGAAGAGATCAAGATGGCGATCGGATCTGCATACCCACTAGCTGGAGAAAATGATGCTGAAATTCGTGGTCGCGACTTAGCAACAGGTCTTCCAAAGACAATCGTTGTTTCAGCTGCTGAAATTCGCAAAGCACTTGAAGAGCCTGTCAACGCAATTATTAACGCAGTAAAGAGCACACTAGATAAGACTCCTCCTGAGCTTGCATCAGATCTGATGGATCGCGGAATTGTTCTTACCGGTGGTGGAGCACTTCTTAAGGGTCTTGATGAGCGCCTTCGCAAAGAAACTGGAATGCCAATTCACATTGCAGAGCGTCCACTAGATGCTGTTGCTGAAGGTTCTGGAAAGTGCATCGAAGAGTTTGAAGC
>JBIILL010000110.1:0-3679 GCA_044232665.1 Candidatus Planktophila sp.
AAAGCTCAACCAGGTCAGGTTGCAGCGGTAAGTCATGGTTGCCCAGCGGCAATCTTTGACAAGGTAAATATTCTCAACACTGTTGCGGAGGCTGGAAAATGATTTCTGCTCAAGATCTGATTGAAAAAATAACATCAGCAGCAAATTGTGATGATTGCATTGTTGTAGTCAAGGACAAGACGCAAGCAAACCTTCGTTGGGCAGGAAGCACGCTGACAACTAACGGTGTTATTCAAGAACGCAGCGTTACCGTTGTTGCATTTGTGGCCGTTACTGGCGGAATGGCCTCCGGTGGTGTTACGCGCACAGATGTTTCTCTTGCTGATATTCCAGCACTCCTAGCAGAAGCGATCGCAGCAGCAAAAGCTGCAGGTCCAGCAGATGACTTCTCTCCCCTTGCGACAAATGTTGCCATTGGTAACTGGTCTGCAGAGCACGTTCCAACGGGACCTGAAGTGTTTTCAACATTTGCTCCAGCACTTGGTGACATGTTTTCTCGCTCTGTTGCTGACAAAATCGAACTCTTTGGATACTCCGAGCACACACATGAAACAACCTGGGTTGGATCAAAGGGCGGCTTGCGTTTGCGTAAGGATTCACCAGTTGGTCGCGTAGAAATGACTGGAAAGTCTCACGACCGATCACGCTCCACCTGGGCAGGTGTTGAAACTCGTGACTTTAAGGATGTCTCTGTTGCAGACATTGATGGACAAATTCGCCAACGTTTACAGTGGCAAGGCACCAAAGTAGATCTACCTGCAGGACGCTATGACACCATCTTGCCTTCAGGTTCTGTGGCTGATCTGTTCACCTACATGATGTGGGTATCAACTGCCAGAGATGCCCATGAAGGTCAATCTGTATTTTCTAAAAAGGGTGGAGGAACTCGCATTGGCGAGAAGCTCTCCAATGTTTCCTTGCAATTCTTTAGCGATCCTGAATTCAAGCAACTGCCTGCAGCTAATTTTGTTGCAACAGCGGTTAGTTCACCGTTCTCTTCAGTATTTGATAATGGTCAACCCATCAAGCGCGTTGACTGGCTCAAAGACGGCGTTCTGCAATCTCTGATTCAAACCCGTGCATCTGCAAAGCTGACTAACTTAGATTTCACACCATTAGGTGAAAACCTTGTGATGAGCGTCGATGGAGGAAGTGGAACACTTGAGGATCTAGTCAAGAAAGTCGATAACGGACTACTCCTAACTACCTTCTGGTATATCCGCATGGTTGATCCCAACTCACTACTTCTTACCGGTTTAACTCGTGACGGTGTTTATCACGTTAAGGGCGGCGAAGTTGTTGGCGCAACTAATAACTTCCGTTGGAATGACTCTCCAGTTTCCGCTCTTTCTCGCATCGCACATGCTGGTTCAACTGAATGGACTCAGCCACGCGAATGGGCTGGCGACATGTCTAACATGGCTATCCCGCCACTAGTGATTAAAGATTTCAACATGTCGACGGTGAGTCCGGGCAGTTAAAGTCAACTAACGGGTCAGATCATCACACCATTTCATTGAGTGATCGAACTGCCAATTCACTGAGCAGCGCAGTTCCTCGATACATCACAGAATCGTCAAACATGGCTCGAGGTGAGTGATTCACTTCAGACTTAGTAACGTCTTTATCAACAGATGCTCCAAGGAACACGTATGAACCAGGAACTGCTTCTAGAACTCGAGAATAATCCTCAGCTCCAGCAATTGCGTGTGGCATATCAAGATAACTTTCATTACCAAAGAGGTCAGAGGCAACTTTGCCTACGAATTGGGCATGTGAATCGTTATTTACTGTGACTGGATACTGTTCAACAACTTTAACGTCGGCTTTCAGTCCATATCCTTCAGCAATTGCTTTACACAAGCGAACTGCTTCAACTCGAATACGACTTCTATTCTCCGGTGAGAATGTTCGAATAGTTGCTTGGAACTCTGCAGTATCTGGAATTATGTTTGCTTTGGTGCCAGCATGAAATTGACCGACAGTGATAATTACTGGATCAAAGGAGTCAAAAGAGCGAGTAATTAGTAATTGCAGCGCGCTCACCATTTCGGCAGCAACTGGAATTGGATCTTTAGCGGTGTGAGGTTGTGATCCATGTCCGCCCATACCAATCACAGTCACATGTAGCTCATCACTAGAAGCCATCATGGTTCCAGGCTTGGTTGTAAATGTTCCGGTTGGAACTGACGATGACATAACGTGGAGGCCATAGGTTGCATCAGCTTTTCTTCCACTAGCAGTTAAGACGCCTTCTTTAATCATGTGTCCAGCCCCATCAAAGCCTTCTTCACCTGGTTGGAACATGAAGACCACATCACCGTTTAGCTGGGACTTATTCTTAACTAATAACTTTGCCGCACCAATTAACATCGCAACATGTAAGTCATGGCCACACGCATGCATGGCACCATCAATCTGACTCTTATAGGCAAGATCAGCTAATTCAGTCACAGGCAGTGCATCCATATCAGCACGTAACAAAACTGTTTTGTCAGATTTGCTGCCTCGTAGCACAGCAGTTACAGAGCTAAGTGCCTTTCCAGTTGTTACCTCAAGACCTAAACCATCGAGTGCGGCCACAATCTTTGCTTGCGTCTTAGGTAGGTCTAATCCGATTTCTGGTTCTTGATGCAGCTGTCGGCGAAGAGTGGCTAAATCACTTTGAATTTCTTGTGCTTCACTTAGAAAATTACTCACTTTGGACCCTTCGTCGATTTAACTCTGACGATGATCATAACTAGCCAAATAACCCAATGTCTATGAATTTCTTACTCCTTGGTGATTCCAAATACATATAACAGTCGCCTAAAACGCATTAAGAATTGGAAAAGGCCTCGATTTCTCGAGGCCCTCCCATGCAAAGCTGAAGCAGCTCTTTTGACCATTACCAATAGATCGAGCTGAAACAGTTAAGACTGTGGTGGAGGCGACGGGGTTTGAACCCGCTCCGATGACTTGGTAAACCAACAGGCTGCCAATTACAACACGCCCCCAACACGAGAGTGAAGTTACGCAATTACCAACCAGAGAAATTTTTGAATTGAACTACTTGTGGATAAAAACTATTACGGAAAGCAAAAGGGACTTGGCGATTAACCAAGTCCCAATTACTACCAATCCATCGTTGACAGTAGTATGACATAGAACGAAGTCATCTTCATCTAAGCAAAAGGGACTTAGCTATATGCCAAGTCCCGATTACTACCAAGCCACCGTTGAGTGAATTATTGCATATCAATGAAGTTACTCGCAGTGACTAAAAACATAAGAAGAGTCGCCCTATAAGCCGGACACATTCCATTTACGCTTGAAACTAGGCACTTGCCCTCACTTTTGCCCTCAAACAACTGCAAACTAAAACAAATCCAATTTGTTATTGGTTAGAGCTTAAGAAGTTTAAGAGAATAAATCCAGCAATGTTTAAGGCAATTACAGTTCTACTTAGCGCTCAATACAGGCTTTGAACTTAGCGCCATTAATAAAGCTAATACTGCTGGCACCATCATTGCCCATCGCAAACCAATCACATCTCCTAAAAAGCCCAGAGTTGGTGGTCCTACTAAAAACCCGAAGTAAGCAATACCTGAAACCATCGCCACTGCTTCAGAAGGTGCAATTTGGCCAGCAAACCTATTCTTTGCGATTTCACCTGCTTGCGTAAACAACATTGGAATTA
>JBIILL010000037.1:0-10917 GCA_044232665.1 Candidatus Planktophila sp.
TTATCAATGAAGTGCAATCAAAAGGTTGGTTAAACGCTGCAGTTGTCTATGGATATTTCCCTTGCTACAGCGAAGGAAATGATTTAGTTATTCTCCATCATGAAGGTGATGACAAGGGCAAGGAAAGACTTCGCTTTGCCTTCCCACGTCAGAGCCGTGATCGCCGCCTTTGCATCAGTGACTTCTTTGCCTCGAAAGAGTCAGGAAAGACTGATGTTGTGGCATTCCATGTCGTAACGATGGGCTCGACGGTCAGCGAAGCAGCGGCCAAATTGTTTGCGGCAAATAATTACCGCGAATACTTAGAGTTGCACGGTCTTTCAGTGCAACTAACTGAGGCTCTAGCTGAGCACTGGCACGCGCGCATGAGAGAGGAACTTCAGGTCAAGTCGGAGGACTCATCTGATCTACAGGGAATTCTGGATCAGGGGTATCGGGGATCTCGCTACTCATTTGGCTATCCAGCATGTCCAGATCTAGAACAACAGGTTCAGTTGTGTGAATTACTGGACCCTGCTCGAATAGGTGTTGAGTTATCTGAAGAGTTCCAACTCCATCCAGAGCAATCAACCTCTGCGATTATTGTTCATCATCCTGAAGCAAAATATTTCAACGCTAACTAGTACATTAAATGGGTAACTTTTTCGAGGCGGTTTTCTTTGACATGGATGGCCTCATGGTTGATTCTGAACCAGAGTGGTTCTTATCTGAAGTCGAAGTTACCAAGCCTTTTGGATATACGTGGCTAGAGGTTGATCAGATCGCATGCTTAGGTGGTCCACTTTCAAAAGTTGGCCAATACATGTTTGATAAGTGTGGCAAACAAAATTCACCGGAGTACTTCACTGAAACTTTGATCGATACGCAGGTAGCCAGAATGCGTGGAAATACACCGACTATGCCCGGTGCTGTGGAGTTGGTTCGAGAGCTGCAATCTCAAGGGGTGAAAACTGCTTTAGTTTCGGCAAGCCCGAGAAACATCGTTGATGCGGTGCTGGACAACCTTGGCCATGATTTATTTCCATTTTCAATAAGTGCAGATGATGTAGTGAAAACGAAGCCAGACCCAGAGGCTTATCTAAAAGCCGCACACATGAGTGGATCCAATATCACCAACTGTCTTGTATTTGAAGATTCTCTAACCGGCATGAACGCAGCTATAGCAAGTGGAGCATATTTAATCGGTGTCCCACATCTAGTGTCAATCGAGGAATCTGCGCGAGTTCGAGTGATTAAATCCCTCGAGCAGTTATCTTTTTCCAAATTAACAGAACTAAATTTGGATTTCTCGACTGATATTTAGTCGTTATGCGCAGGACAAATACTCTTGAAGTAACACCAATCGCACAAGCGTGAGGTTCTTGGTGGCCAATACTCTTTTTCAATGGAGATAAAAATGTCTTTAGCCACTCGACGCAGCACCTTTTCAGTAGCTTCAAGTTCGGACATAGTTGGATTGCTCTTGACCAGTTTTCCGTCGCCCAAGTAAATAAGTTGTAGGAGACGGGGGAGCACTCCGCTTTTTTTCCAATAGAGAAGTGCGTACACCCGAAGCTGAAATAGCGCTTTCTCTTCCCATCCAGGTTTTGGAGATTTACCTGTCTTGTAGTCAACAATTCTGACTTCACCGGTGGGAGCCACATCTAGACGATCTACATAGCCATGGAGATATACATTTGTATCGAACTCATTTTCAAGATGCATTTCTCGATGTGTTGCTTCAAATGTCGTTGGATTTTCCAGCGCGAAGTAAGTTTTCACAAGAGATGAAGCTCGGTCCAACCACTCCTTCTCATTTGTCACCATTCCAAGAAGGGCTGGCTTATCGGCCAACTGTGCACTCCAGCGAGAGGGTAATAGTTCTATGGCAGATTCGACCGTTCGCCCAGCTGCTGGAATTTCGAAAAGATCCTGCAGAACTGTGTGCACCAAAGTTCCTCGTTCGGCATCTAACGAAGGTGGTTCAGGCAACTTGTCGATCTTGCGGTACTTATATTGCTGTGGGCAGTTCTCATACTCACTGACCGCACTTGGCGATAGACGCAAAGACTGTTCATTACTCACCTGGCTGAAGATACTCGTACTTATGCGATTAAATTCGCCTAAGATGCTCTCGTGTCTAATCTTGGGTATTTCGGAGTCGGCGATCGCATTCAATTGACCGATCCAAAGGGAAAGCTCTACAGCTTCACGATCACGCCCGGAAAAGAATGGCACACACATAAGGGTTGGATCACCCACGATGACCTCATCGGAATGCCAGAGGGTTCAGTTGTCAGCACAACCGCGGGATTGAAATTCACTGCGTTTAAACCTCTATTGGCAGATTACGTTTTAACCATGCCACGTGGCGCAACGATTGTGTATCCAAAAGATGCCGCGATGATTATTGGAGTTGCAGATATTTATCCAGGATCGCGAGTACTTGAAGCCGGAGTAGGTAGTGGTGCATTAACGATGTCGCTTCTGCGCGCAACGGGTCCTACGGGCAAGGTGCACTCAGTTGAACGAAGAGCAGACTTTGCCGATAATGCACGCTCTAATGTGGATGCATACTTTGAAGGACCACCCGCTAACTGGAGCTTGGTAGTCGGTGACTTGCAGGACCAAGATTTTGAATCTGAATATGATCGAGTTGTTCTAGACATGTTGGCTCCATGGGAATGTGTTGATATTGCAGCAAGAGCGTTGCGACCTGGTGGAGTTTTCTTAGCCTACGTTGCAACAACCACTCAGCTGTCTGCGACAGCCGAAGCTCTCAAAGAGGACGGCCGATTCACAGAACCAGAAAGCTCTGAAACTCTGATCAGAGGTTGGCATCACGAGGGTCTAGCTGTTCGTCCGCAGCAGCGAATGATTGGGCATACGGGATTTCTTATCCAAAGTCGTCGCATGGCACCGGGTGTTGAGGTGCTTGCACGTCGCCGTCGTCCGGCGAAAGGTGCTTACGGTGTCTCGGAAGATTGAACGCTTAATCAACCTAACAATCGCATTACTAGCAACAAAGAGATACCTAACAAAGTCTGAAATATTTAGAACGGTTGAAGGCTATGAAGGTAGTGCTGAAACTAAAGAGCGTATGTTTGAACGAGATAAGGACGATCTGCGTTCTTTAGGCATTTCTATAGATGTCGGTAGCTTCGATGCTCTCTTTAGCGATGAAGCGGGCTATCGAATCAAAACGGAAAATTATCAACTAGATCTTGGTGAGATAACTCCAACAGAAGTTTCGCTGTTATCTCTAGCTGCAGATGCTTGGCAAGGGGCAGCATTCGCCGATCAAGCACAAAGTGCAATCCTCAAACTCAGTTCAATCGGTGTTCCGGCCGATCCAATTGATATCCCAGGACTCTCACCAAAACTTGCAAACAGTTCAAAAGATTTGGAAACCATTGCTAGCGCTATAGGTTCCTCCGACTATCTAATCTTTGATTATCTTTCTCCTAATTTGCTCTTAGAGGAACGAGAGATTATCCCGATAGCTTTATCAAATAGATCTGGGTTTTGGTATGTATCGGGCGTTGACAGCGCTGTTCAGGAGGTTCGAACCTTCAGATTTGATCGAGTACATGGCGCAATTACCCTCCGAAAGAATAAGGAAGTATTTGAATTTCCTTCTGGGTTTGAGTTCGGCCAGATTGATAGCGCATCTGCCGTTAGTTTGGCAATCATTGATGTGAGAAAAGGCAAGGGACATGCACTTCGCACCCTGGCGACTTCAGTAATAGACCTAGGGGAGTGGGATCAAATCAAAGTCCCCATTTACACAATTGAGTATTTGACGGCGCAAATCCTGTGGCACGGGGATGATGTATTTGTCCATGAGCCAACAGATTTGCGTGAACACGTCATCAAGGAACTGCAAGCATTGTTGATCAATCATGAGTAAAAACGTTTCCGCGCCTCTTTTGCGCACCGCGCGACTTCTCGATCTAGTACCGTTTCTCAATACCCATCAAGGCATAGCGCTAAAGGAGTTGGCAGCGCACTTTGATGTCACACCGACTCAGATGAGCGCTGATCTCATGACATTGTGGATGTGTGGCTTACCTGGATATACACCACTTGAATTGATGGACCTTGAATTCGAATCTGGCTATGTGACGATCAGAAATGCCTCAACATTGGCAAAGCCCAGAACAATTACTTTTCAAGAAGGTGTCGCACTGCTACTTGGCCTTGATTTAGTCGCGTCGTCATTGCCGGAGGATAGAGTTGATTTGTTGAGTTCTGTGGACTCCTTGCGCCAACGTTTGACGCAAATCCTAGGTGTTCCGATCAAACTTTCTGTAGTGGCACCCGCATCCGGCGCTGTTTTGAACGCCATTTCCCACGCGGTTCAATCAAATAGCGGAGTAGAAATTCGCTATCACTCTTTGTATAAAGATCACGTGAGCGAGCGATCTGTTATGCCGCTTGAACTTTATGACTCAGAGGGCCATCAATACATGCGCGCCTATTGTTTTACCGCCAATGATTATCGAGAGTTTCGTGTTGACAGAATAGAACGTGCTATTCCCGCTGCCGTTCCAACGGAATTTTCCACACATGATGTTAATCAGGAGAAGATCAGCTTCTCCATCACAGGAAAAAGCCTCTCAAGAGATGTGTCCGAACGTTTTGCCATTTCTGACATGCCGCTTGAGAAAGTCATTGAACTTTCTTCGTATTCTCGTCAATGGATCGAGAGATCTGTGATGGCATCTGGAAGCGCTGTGGTCCTGAACCTGCCTTTAGACATTCGTTCCGAGGTGGCCAAAAAGGCTCAACTGATGCTTAATCGTTACAAAGAGGCCTAAATCCCACTTTTCTCCCCATGGGCTCTGGTGTAGCCTTAGATTAATCATTAGCCAAGGAGTAGGTACTATGAATTTAGGTCCAAGAGAAATAGTTATTCTTTTAATTGTTGTCCTCGTTCTGTTTGGCGCAAAGCGCTTACCTGACTCTGCTCGTTCACTCGGTCGTTCAATGAGAATTTTCAAGAGCGAAATGAAGGAAATGAAGGCTGATGACGGCGCGATAGAAGAAAACGACAAAACAGAGAAGTAAATTGATGGCGCCGGCAAATGAAGCACGGATGCCACTGCTTGACCACTTACGCGAGGCACGAAAGAGAATTCTTCGTTCTGCAATTGCTGTATTAATTGCTTTTGGTGGCGGTTGGTATTTCTATAACCCGATAATCACAACCTTAGCTAAACCTGTCTGCGACTTAAAGGCTGCGCAGCAATCTGGCTCGGCAAGTTGTGGTGCCTTGTATATCAGTGGTGTCTTAGGTCCACTAGATCTACAGATAAAGGTTGCTTTACTTGCAGGAGTTATCGTTTCAGCACCATTCTGGCTCTATCAACTCTGGGCCTTCATTGCACCAGCACTTCATCGAAAAGAAAAACGAACAAGCGTTTTATTCGTTGTTGCAGCGACTCCGTTCTTTGCAATGGGTGCGACTCTAGGATATTTGATTCTCCCAGTTGCTATCAAAGCACTTTTCGGTTTTACTCCAAATTCAATTAGCAACTTAGTAAGGTTCGATGATTACCTCGACTTTGTTCTACGCCTTATTCTTTTGGTTGGGTTAGCTTTCGAGCTTCCAATTTTCTTGTTGACCTTTAACCTCATAGGTTTCCTTCGCGGAAAAACAATTCTTCGCCCATGGCGGATTTGGGTCTTTGGAATCTTTCTTGTCGTGGCAGCCTTTTCACCCACCGCAGATCCCTTGAGTATGGTCCTTCTATCTGCGCCATTGATTGTTCTTTATTTCATGGCCGGTGGCATTGCGGTATTGGTGGACAAGCGACGAGATAAGAAACAGGAACTCATCGAAACTGGCTCCATGTCCATTGAGGCACCAACACCTATTCAGGAATAGCCGATAAGGTCCTCGCATGTGGGCGTTGGTGATCAATCCTGTTTCAGGACAGGGACGAGGAACCACAATCGGGACCTATGTAGCCGGATATTTGAACCAAAACAAAATTGAATTCACAATAGTGACCGGTAATTCCTCGGTTGCCTTGAGTGACCATCTCAAAACCTTCATTCTAAAGAATCCTGACTGTAACGGTGTAATTGCAGTAGGCGGCGATGGATTGCTGCATATTATTTTGCAGATAGTTGTTCCAGCTCAGATCCCGTTTACGATCATCCCGGCAGGCACAGGAAATGACTTTGTGCGCACATTAGGTTGGGATTTGAATGAGGTTGATGTGCAACTGAATCAAGTTACGACGACTTCGCCTACTCCGATAGATCTTGGACTTGTCGATGGTGAATGGTTCGGTGCCATTTTATCCACTGGATTTGATTCCATCGTGAACGAAAAGGCCAATACGATGCAGTGGCCAAAGGGGCCAATGAAATACAACGCAGCGATAGCGATCGAGCTTCCACGTTTTGTGCCTCGACACTATGAAATAACCTTGGATGACCGCACGATATCAACCGAGGCCATGTTGATTGCAGTTGCAAACGGTAGGTCATATGGAGCCGGGATGCTTGTGTGTCCCAACGCCAACATCGGAGATGGTTTATTTGATGTCATGGTCCTGCATCCAGTGTCAAAACTCGAATTCATTAAGGTGTTTCCGCGGGTTTTTGCTGGCACCCATGTGTCACATCCAGCTGTGGAAATTGTTCGAAGTAAGAATGTAACCATTGAGTCCAACGCCATTGCCTACGCAGATGGAGAACGAATAGGCCAACTTCCCATAGCTGCTGAGTGCATTCACGACGCCGTTCAAACGTGGGTCGCATGACGACGCCGGCAGAACGTTACGCAGCAGCCAAGGTGCGTGGGCAACACCCAATCACCACTGAATTCATCCAAACCTTTGATTTTGAGTTTGATCCTTTTCAGGTTACCGCTTGTCACGCGGTAGAAGAAGGAAAGGGCGTATTGGTTGCAGCACCAACTGGTGCTGGAAAAACTGTGGTGGGGGAGTTTGCCGCGTACTTCGCTTTGCAAGCTGGCAAGAAATGTTTCTACACCACTCCCATCAAAGCACTATCAAATCAGAAGTATTCCGAGTTTGTTGCAAAGTTTGGTGAAGATCGTGTTGGTTTATTAACAGGTGATACCAGCATTAATGGTGAGGCCGAAATCCTTGTGATGACAACAGAGGTTTTGCGTAACATGCTCTACGCCGGATCAAACACCCTTACAAATCTTGGTTGTGTTGTGATGGATGAAGTTCATTATCTTGCAGATAAGTTTCGTGGTGCTGTGTGGGAAGAGGTTCTTATCCACTTAATGGAGAGTGTCCAAGTTATCTCACTTTCTGCCACTGTTTCCAATGCAGAAGAGTTCGGTGAATGGCTCGGCGAAGTTCGAGGTGAGACAGAAGTTATAGTCAGTGAAAT
Source organism: Candidatus Planktophila sp. (assembly GCA_044232665.1). Lineage (GTDB taxonomy): Bacteria > Actinomycetota > Actinomycetes > Nanopelagicales > Nanopelagicaceae > Planktophila. The sequence goes on from JBIILL010000037.1 coordinate 7,360, forward strand.
TCGACCAATTCCACTTTTCCAGCATGTATTAATCGGGAATCGATTGTTAGATCTCTTTGACGCACCTGGGAGAGTCAATCCTGAGGTGTTAACCCGAGAACGTGAAATGACTAGACGTGCATCACTGGGCAGAAACCGTCGCGGACGTTTTGCAGAACCAAGTGATCGGATGTCCAGAGCAGATGTTATTGAAAAGCTTCAAGGTGAGAGTTTGCTCCCTGCCATTACCTTCATCTTCTCCAGAATCGGATGTGATGCTGCGGTAAAGCAGTGTTTGCAGGCAGGCTTGCGTCTTACTTCGCCTGAAGAGCGAGAAGAGATTAAGCGCACCGCTCTTCGATATACACAAAATATTGCAGAAGAAGATCTGGAAGTGCTCAACTTTAAGGAGTGGTTAACAGCCCTTGAACGTGGCATTGCCGCCCACCATGCGGGATTGCTTCCAAGTTTTAAAGGAGCTGTGGAAGATTTGTTCCAACGTGGCTTAGTCAAGGCTGTATTTGCTACTGAAACTTTGGCACTTGGCATCAACATGCCAGCTCGAACTGTAGTCTTGGAAAAACTTGTTAAGTTCAACGGTGAGGCTCATGTACCAATAACCCCGGGGGAGTACACACAATTAACCGGTCGTGCTGGTCGTCGTGGAATTGATATTGAAGGTAATGCAGTAATTCAATGGTCTCCAACAGTTGATTCGGCATCTGCTGCGGGCTTAGCGTCAACTCGTACCTATCCACTGCGCTCTTCCTTTTCACCGTCATACAACATGTCAATAAACTTGATTGCGCAGTTTGGTAGAGAGCGGGCACGTAGATCACTCGAATCTTCATTTGCACAATTCCAAGCAGATCGCGCAGTTGTTGGCTTAACCCGACAGATTCGAAAAAATGAATCTGCGATTGAGGAATTGGTCAAAGAATCAACTTGTCACATGGGTGATTTTTCAGAGTACGCACGTCTTCGCCGCTCAATTAAGGAAGTTGAAGTACTTCTAAGTCGTCGTGATCAACGCAAAACCTTCGACAATAGACAGCGTGGTCACATGGAAGGCGAGTTAGCTGATCTTCGCAAAGCCATGAAGAATCATCCTTCGCATGGATGTGCTGAGCGTGAGGATCATGCTCGACTTGCAGAGCGCGCTGGACGACTGACTCGAGAAAATGATGGTCTTACAGTTCGTGTCGAAAGCCGCACCCACGTGATCGCAAAAACCTTTGATCAAATTTGTCGTGTTTTGGATCATCTGCAGTACATCGAAGGTGAAAAACCAACTTCGCAGGGCAAAATTTTGACCAAAATTTATGCAGAAGCAGATCTCTTGCTGACGGAGTCAATTCGCAGGGGATTGTTCGATGAGCTCAATGCAACGGAATTGCTTTCAGTTGTCTCGTGCGTGATTTTTGAATCTCGATCAGCTGAGAACTTAGCTCCAAAAATGCCAAGCCAAAAAGTACAGTCAACAATTACCGAAATCATTTCGTTGTGGGCAGCCCTTGAGGAGATTGAAAGTAATTTCGGGGTGAAAACGCAGCGCGAACCTGATGCGGGGTTCTGTTTCATTTCCTATAAGTGGGCGAGTGGTAATTCTCTCAACAGCGTTCTTAAAGGAACGGACATGTCCGTTGGCGACTTTGTTCGCTCCACAAAGCAGCTGATTGATCTGCTCAATCAAATTGCTGGAGCAAGCGATAAATTACGCCCTGTCTGCAAAGATGCGGTCAAGCGCATCGACAGAGGTGTGGTCGCGTACTTAATGGGGGAAATATGACATTGATGCTGTTGGACAGCGCCTCCCTTTGGTATCGGGCTTATTACGGAATGCCAGACACGCTTTTGGCACCGGATGGAACATCTGTAAATGCAATCCGTGGATACATAGACATGACTGCGCGCTTAATGAATGTTTATAAACCGAACCGTTTAGTTGCATGTCTTGATGGAGACTGGCGACCTAGTTGGCGCGTGGATATTTTCCCGGCATATAAAGCCAATCGACTTGAAGAAGAAGGCGAAGAGGAAGAAGAGCCAGAAACACTTACTCCACAGATCCCGATTCTTCTAGATTTACTGGATTTGTTTGGCATTCCTGTAGTTGGAGTTGATGATTACGAAGCTGATGATGTTATGGCGACGTATGCAGAAATAGAAAAGGGGCCAATTCGAATTGTTACAGGCGATCGTGATCTATTCCAAATGGTCGATGACAGGCGCGATATCAAAGTTGTCTATCTTGCAAAGGGAATCTCACAACACGATTTAGTCGACATCAAGTATGTTGCGGACAAGTACGCAATTCCTGGTGATCGCTATGATCTTTTCGCAATGTTTCGCGGCGACCCTTCAGATGGGTTGCCAGGGGTTAAGGGAATCGGCGAAAAGGGAGCAGCTGTAATTGCTAACCACTTTGCCACGGTAGAAGAAGCATTAGCAGCGGCACACGCTGCACACGATTCTTTGCCTCCAGCCCTTGCCCAAAAGATCATTGCGGGTGCAGATTATTTGAAAATCGCACCGAAGCTAGTGCGGGTGGCGCGCGATGCACCACTGCCAAAGGTTGATCTCTCCATTCCTAAAGCTCCGAAAGATCTATCAGAGATTTACCAGTTCAAAGAGCGTTACGCATTAGGTGCAAGCGTTGATCGTCTGATCAGTGCACTAGGTTGGTAAAACTGCTTTGGTAAATATTCTTCTCTCATGTCTGGCCGGTGTTGTATTAAGTGGAGCCTTTGAACCGGTAGGGAAGTGGTGGCTCGCACCGTTAGCCCTGGTCGTTCACATGTATGCAATAGAAAGAACAGATCGCAGGGCATTGTCCGCTTTCGTCTTTGCTTTCACTTTTAATGCTGTATTACTCCATTGGACAAGCACGTATGTTGGGTCAACTCCATGGATCATTTTATCTTTCGGTCTATCCCTGTTGTATTTGCCACTGGCTCTCGTCGGACGATGGGGGATAGCTGCTTATCCATTGCTGTTTGTGATACTTGAAGAAGTCAGAAACAGATTTCCATTTGGAGGATTTGGTTGGGCAAGAGTTGCATACTCTCAAGCCGATGCACCGTATGCAGCAATAGCATCTCGCGGGGGAGCTATATCCCTTTCGGCAATAACACTCCTGATTGGTGGGTTTATCTACTTTTTCCTCAACAGAAAAGTCAATTTACTATTTATTTTCCCTCTACTTGCTCTTTTACTTCCAAACAACATCGCAACTGTCAATCAAACATCTGTTCTAATGATTCAAGGAAATGTTCCAGAGTTAGGTTTAGATTTTAACGCAAGAGCTAAACAAGTTTTCAATAATCATCTTAGTCAAACAAGAATTGCATTAGCCGAGAATAGGGAAGTCGACTTTATTGTGTGGCCGGAAAATGCTGTTGATGTTGATCCATATACAAACCAGGATGTATATGAGGAATTAGAGTCTTTTGATAAACCATTGATCATTGGCGCTATAGTGGGAAAGGGCGAAAACCTTCGCAATGCTTCAATATTGTGGGGCGATAAGACTCAAGACATTTATGTAAAGCAGCATTTAACTCCCTTTGGTGAGTACAT
>JBIILL010000111.1:0-3594 GCA_044232665.1 Candidatus Planktophila sp.
AAAGGATGCAGGATCACTTAACGGTACCTACATCAACAATGTTTCGGTTACAGAGCACTCACTTGTTTCAGGTGATGAGTTCCAAATCGGCAAGTTCCATTTACTTTTTATCGGCTCGAACAAATAAATATTTAGACACCAAGAAACTAGGGGAGTAGTCATGGCCGTACCAGCACGCGCGTACTTAAGCATCGGTGAAGTTCTCAACCGTTTGCGAGGAGACTTTGCAGATATCACTATTTCAAAGATTCGCTTTCTAGAATCTGAAGGATTGATTGAGCCGCAACGTACGCCATCTGGTTACCGCAAGTTCACTAGCTCTGACCTAGAGCGTTTGCGCTATGTGCTCTTGGCACAACGCGATCAGTATTTGCCATTGAAAGTAATCAAAGACAACCTCGATGCAATCGATCGTGGTTTGCAGCCAGCTGCTGCTGGTGGTGTTCCCCGTCCAAATATTGGTCTTGCAACTATTGATGGCGAGATGGCACCTAGTGCTTTTGGTGAAGTCAGTGAGATGCGCCTATCTCGTGAAGAGCTATTGAAAAACAGCGGACTATCAGAGGCACATTTAGTAGAACTTGAAGGCTATGGATTAATCGCACCTCGTGGCCGTCACTACGACGGAGACGCTCTTGCGATTGCAAAGGCTGTTACAGAGATGGGTGGCTTCGGAATTGAAGCCCGTCACTTGCGTTCATTTAAATCAGCAGCAGATCGTGAGATCGGATTGATCGAGCAGGTTATTACTCCACTGACTCGTCAGAAGAGCGCCGAATCAAAGGCACGAGCTGAAGAAGTTCAGAAGGAGATCGCATCTCTTTCAATCCGCCTGCACGCAGCACTTGTGCGCGGCGGCCTTAATCGCCTTCGCTAACAGAGCAGGTTATTCATGTTGATTCCTATGGAGGTCATCGGCGTTCGAGTCGAGATGCCTTCGAACCAACCAATCGTTTTGCTCAAAGAAATTGATGGCTCAAGGTTCTTGCCCATTTGGGTCGGAGCGGTTGAAGCAACAGCTATTGCATTTGCCCAGCAGGGCGTGGAACCACCGCGTCCCTTGACCCACGATTTAATGAACAACTTACTTGAGCTGCTAGATGCCACTTTGACTGCGGTTCACATGACTGAAATCAAGGATGGAATTTTCTATGCCACGATGCTTCTTCGTGACTCCAACGGGGGACAGTTGACGATCTCTGCCAGACCATCAGATGCGATCGCCTTGGCTGTTAGAAGCCACAGCAACATCTTGGCCACCCAGGAACTCCTGGATGAGATCGGAATTGAGATCCCACAGGGCGATGGCGAGAACCAGGAGGTCGAGAAGTTCCGTGAATTCCTCGATCAGATCAACCCAGAAGACTTCGTGGGATAGGCTCAACCCTCAACCTAAAGTAGAGGTTTGGGTCGTGTCGTTCCTAGGTATCTAGAGAAGACGGGTTTACATTTATCCCACTCCCCAAGAGAAATGAGCCATTCCCCGTGAGCCCAGAAGAGCTAGAGATCGGCTACAGAGGCGCTACAGCATGCTCTGCTGCAGGGATTACATATCGCCAATTAGATTATTGGGCTCGCACAGGATTAGTTGAACCAGGTATCAGAACTGCAAGTGGCTCCGGAACTCAACGCCTGTATGGTTTTCGTGACATCTTGGTGTTAAAGATTGTTAAGCGTTTATTGGATGCTGGTGTTTCTCTTCAAAATATTCGCACAGCTGTTGATCATTTACGCAGCAGGGGAGTGACCGATCTAGAAAGAATCACTTTGATGAGTGATGGCGCATCTATTTATGAGTGCTCTAGTCCAGATGAAATTATCGACCTTTTGCAGGGTGGCCAAGGTGTCTTTGGAATTGCCGTCGGCAAGGTCTGGCACGAAGTCGAAGGCTCTCTCTCTGTACTTCAGGGTGAAATTAATGGCCAGCTCGTAGGTGGTCAAGATAACGATGAACTCTCGCTGCGTAGAAAGAGCAAAGGCGCTTAATCTCCCTTATTCTTCATCCCTGCCCTTGCACTTATAGGCGAGAGGCTTTGAACAGGATGAGGTTTAGCGATGAGTCGTTCGTTTGAGGATCGCCATATTGGTCCAACCTCACATGATGAGTCCACGATGCTGCAAGCCTTGGGGTATTCAGATCTAAATTCCTTCATCAAAGATGTTGTTCCTGCAAACATTGCAATCAAAGGTGTTATAGAAGGTGCCTTAGATAGCGGTAAGAGTGAAGTTGAAGTAATTGCAGAGTTACGTTCTATCGCCTCTGAGAACAAAGTCTTCTCATCTCTGATCGGTACTGGATATTACGGAATAATAGTTCCACCTGTTATCAAAAGAAACGTGTTAGAAAATCCTTCTTGGTACACCGCCTATACGCCGTATCAGCCAGAGATCTCGCAAGGTCGACTGGAAGCACTTTTTGCCTTCCAAACAATGGTGTGTGAATTAACAGGCCTTAATATTTCAAATGCCTCGATGCTAGATGAGAGCACTGCAGCAGCTGAGGCCATGACACTTGCTCGTCGTGCTTCGAAAATGAGCGATGACGCGGTCTTCTTGATTGAAGAGCATGTGCACCCACAGACAAAAGCGGTTGTTATTACACGTGCTAAGCCACTGGGAATCAAGGTTGTCGAAATCGATTCTGGTCATGTCGTAAGAGATGGTTATGACGGCGAATTCTTTGGAGCACTTCTGCAATATCCGGATACAACAGGAACTGTTATTGATTACTCGGCCTTTGCAGATTATGCACATTCACGAGATGCGCTAGTTATCGCAGCAACCGATCTTCTCGCTTTGACCTTGCTCAAAGCTCCGGGGGAGTGGGGCGCAGATATCGCCGTAGGCACAGCTCAGCGCTTCGGAGTTCCTATGGGCTTTGGTGGACCTCACGCCGGATTCTTAGCGGTTCGCACAGGTTTGGAGCGTTCTATGCCAGGACGTTTAGTGGGTCAAAGTATTGATGCAACTGGCAAACCTGCGTTTCGTTTGGCGCTGCAAACACGTGAGCAACATATTCGTCGAGACAAAGCGACATCTAACATTTGTACCGCTCAAGTATTGCTTGCAAACATGAGCGCCTTCTATGCGATGTGGCATGGACCAGAAGGTCTTAAGCAAATCGCAGAACGAGTCCATGGTTTCGCAGCCCGCCTTCATGCAGCAACTAACAACAGAGAAGATGTGGTTTTTGACACGGTTCATGTTGTGGTCGAGAACGCAGATGCTATTCATGCAAAGGCTGAAGCCAAGGGCATTAACTTCAGAAAGGTCAGTGCAACCGAACTTCGCGTTTCCTTTGACGAACAAACCACCGAAGGGCTATTCGCTGAAGTTCTTTCAATCCTTGGATTCAAAGATGTTCCGGGGGAGAAGATCCCTGCCAAGTTCTTGCGTACAAGTAAGTACTTAACTCACCCGGTCTTTAACACCAACCACAGTGAGACCGCGATGATGCGCTACCTGCGTAACTTGGCAGATAAAGATTTAGCACTAGATCGCACGATGATTCCTCTTGGATCCTGCACAATGAAGCTGAACTCTGTTACTGAGATGGAAGCGGTCACCTGGCCGGAATTTGCCTCCTTGCACCCA
>JBIILL010000112.1:0-3587 GCA_044232665.1 Candidatus Planktophila sp.
GAGATCAGCCTTTCCTGCTGCGACGTTAGCCTTCCAAATTGCAGCAAGCTTCTTAGCTTCTACAAGTGGATTCTTTCCGTCTACCAAGACTGCAGTCCAATACGCTGGAGCTGAATCCCAGTAGTTTGCACCGCCAGCATTCGTGTTCAAGAAAGCGCCAATCTGTGGGATTGAGGAGAGACCTGCTGCCGCTCCCATTGCCTTTTGACCACCGAGTACGAGCTGGCTCTTCTGAGCGCCCTTCTCGGCTGGTGGACGACCTTCTTCAGCCTGGTATGCAACCTGGCCCTTTGTTGATGCAAAGAAGCTAGTTAGAAGTGACTTAGCGGGAACAGCTACTCCGTGTGCTTCTGCATATGAAGTAAGGAATGCACCGCTAACAGATCCAAACATCTTGCCGTAAGTTCCGGCCTTTACACCTGGAACAGGTTGGATGTTCATATCGAAACCAGCTTCTGCAAATGTGCGCCAGTGCCAGTTACCAATAATTGCAAATGGAACCTTGCCAGCTAGGTAGTTATCCTGGCAACCAGTGTCAGTTGCTGGCCAGAAGCCATTGCTCTTACCCTTTTTGTCAAGAAGTAATGTGCTTACGTTCTTAGCAAATACTGCTGGGTCAAAGCTCTTATTGTAGTTAACAGTTCCATCGGCATTCATGATGTATGGCTCTGCACCAAGTGCTGAGAATCCTGAAAGAGCGCCCCATGACATTCCACCACCAGCAACACAAAGTCCAGCCTTAAGGCCCAACTTTGACTTGTTAGCGAGGTAGAACTTAACCATGTCACCGTATGTCTTTGGTGCTGACTTTACTAGCTTTGTGTTGTAAACCATTCCAACGTTGTTTACATCTACAGGAACTCCGTAAAGCTTTCCACCAAATGAAAGATCAAAGAATTGGCTTGGAGTGAACTGTGCCTTCTGCGCTGCAGTTAAAACTACAGGAGCAAGCTTTCCGCTCTTTGCAAGTGCTGGAACCCAGTCGTTACCTGCAACGAAAATATCTGGACCTGTTGTGCCAGAAGCCTTATCTAGTGCATCTTTCAAAGCGTCATAGCTTGAGAAAGATACGACCTTAATTGTGCTTCCTGGAACCCAATCGCCCTTCTTTGCGAAAACTTTTGTTAGGTTTGGTCCGCGAGTTTCATCGGCCCAAATAAGAATTTCACTTGCAGCTTGTGCAGGAACAATTGTCACGCCAGCGGCGAATGAAATTGTTGCAGCAAGAGCAAGACCCTTAAGTAGTCTGTTCTTCACTAAATTGTTCTCCTTTAAGATCCCGAAGCCATTTCTTGGAGGTGCAGGCTTCCTAGTGACCTCATCCCACTCCTACTAAGGCTTAATTGCAACAAACTCCCCCTATGTCAATGGGTTTTTGAGGTACTTTTATTGAATTGTTATAAAAATACAGGCTTGCATAGAGGCTTGCAGTGCCACGGTTTGAGGTGCATTGGCTGGCATTCTGGGGTTCGATAGCCCTATGAGCGAAAAGCCATTCACCCGCGAAGAGATCCGAGCGATGCGTCGTTCCTATGGCGATGCCGGTTTAGAAACTTTGCCTGCGAATCCTTTTGAAGCTTTTGCGCTGTGGTTAAAGCAAGCACACGAGAACACAGTAATTGTTGAGGCAAATGCAATGGTTCTATCAACTTTATCTAGTGACTCGCAAATAAACACGCGCACTGTTTTACTGAAAGATATCTCTAACGGTGGTTTCACATTCTTTACAAATTACGAATCCCGCAAAGCGCATGCAATTGAGCTAAATCCAAATGTCTCGTTGTTGTTTCCTTGGTATGTAATGGAGCGACAAATTTCCATCAGCGGTATCGCAGAAAAAATTTCAGAACAAGAATCAGATGATTACTTCGCCACCCGACCATGGGGATCACAAATTGGTGCTTGGGCAAGTCCGCAATCATCACCTCTGGCATCTCGTGCAGAATTAGAACAACGTTACGAAGGTGCATCACAGAAATGGCCAGAGGGAAGTGTCGTTCCGCGTCCGCCACATTGGGGTGGATATCGAGTCATGCCATTAAATATTGAGTTCTGGCAAGGTCGATACTCACGTTTGCACGATCGATTGAGATATGAGCGGAATAACACAACCGCCGATTGGGAACTCAATAGGTACTACCCGTAGTCTTACCCCATGAGCGCAGAGATAATTATTCCTTCAGGTATTAAGCCAGTTGATGGTCGTTTTGGTTGCGGACCATCAAAGATTCGTCCAGAAGCACTTGCAGCATTGTCAGCAAGTGGGAATTCAATACTTGGAACATCACACCGACAAAAGCCAGTGAAGAATGTCGTTAAGCGCGTTCGCGAAGGTCTTACATCTCTATTTAATCTGCCAGAAGGTTACGAAGTTGTACTTGGTAATGGTGGATCAACTGCGTTTTGGGATATCGCAACATTCGGTTTGATCCAAGAGCGCTCACAGCACTTAGTTTTTGGTGAGTTTTCATCAAAGTTTGCCGCTGCTGCAAAAGAAGCTCCATTTCTTGGAGAACCAACAGTTATCAAAGCTGAGCCTGGATCACACCCAGTTGCTGTACTAGAGGCTGGTATCGATGTTTACGCGCTGACTCACAATGAAACTAGTACCGGTGTTGCAATGCCAATTATTCGCCCAGCAGGAACTGATGGAGCACTTGTTCTAGTTGATGCCACATCTGCAGCTGGTGGCTTGATGGTTGATGCCAAAGAGTTTGATACTTATTACTTTGCACCTCAAAAGTCTTTTGCATCAGATGGTGGATTGTGGATTGCAATCATGTCCCCTGCTGCAATCGCACGTGCTGAAAAGATCAAGGCAAGTGGCCGTTGGGTTCCAGCATTCTTTGATCTTGGTATTGCGATTGAAAACTCACGCCTGGATCAGACATATAACACTCCTGCTCTTGTCACCTTGATGTTGCTTGCAGAACAAATCGAGTGGATGAACTCAAATGGCGGACTTTCATTTGCCGCAGGTCGCAGCACACAGTCTTCTGACATCTTGTATTCATGGGCTGAAAAGACCAGCTACACAACTCCATTTGTTACAGACCCAGCAATGCGCTCAAAGGTTGTTGGAACAATTAACTTTGATGATGCAATTGATGCAACAAAGATTGCAGCAGCACTTCGTGCCAACGGAATCGTTGACACAGAGCCTTATCGCAAGCTGGGTAAGAACCAGCTTCGTGTCGGTATGTTCCCTGCTGTTGATCCAAGTGATGTTGAAGCACTTACCAAGTGCATCGATCACGTTGTAGCAGCGCTTTAATGCCAAAGAGTTTTCAACGCGATCGTTTCTTCTGGGTCGCAGCGGTTCAGACCGCCATTATTAATTTCTATCTAGGTGGCTTTGGCCCTGCACAATCATTGCTGCGTGCAGATCAAGGCACTTCTTTAACAATTGCTGGCTTACATGGCACCGCAATGGGAGTTGCATCTATTTTTGCTGGTTGGGCAAACCCACGCATCGCACACCGTTACGGTCGTTCAAAATCTAGTTGGATTGGTTTATCAATCTTTATTACAGGTTTAACCCTTTTTGTTATCTCTCCCCCTATATACATCACGATTCCTGCCACATT